>JAKEEW010000721.1 GCA_022616375.1 Sporichthyaceae bacterium | reverse complement strand
TGGACCGCCTCGCTCCGCTCGGCTGCCCGGTGAGCCGTAGAAGCGCTCTGCTTCCTTGTTCGCTCGCTACGCTCGCTCACTGGACCGCCTCGCTCCGCTCGCTCACGACGCCCAGCCTGGCACACCGCCCGGATCACTTCGATTCCCGGTGCGCGCGCCATCCGGCCTCGGCGATGCCGGCCTGTCATACTCCGGGGCCATGAGTGTGCGTCTGGCCGCTTCATACCGGGATTCGTGGATCGTCCAGGTGCGATTAGCGACCGGAGTGGCGCTGGCGCTGGTCCTGTTGTCCGGCTGCGCTGCTGACGAGCCCAGTGCCCAGACCAGCAGTCAAAGCCCGTCCGCCACCTTGCCAACCGATGCGCCGTCCGGCACAGACGGGCCGACCGGCACCGCCGTCCCGCCGACGCCCGAGGGTAACGAGATCGACATCAGCGAGCTGGAGCTCGGCAACTGCTTCGCCGAGCCCAGTGGCGACCTGGTCGAGCGACTGATCCGGCTGGACTGCGCCGGGCCGCACGACGCGGAGGTCTACGCGGTTGTCGATCTCCCGCCCAGCCCGACCTACCCGGGAGATGACGCGGTCGAGGCCCAGGCCGACCAGGTCTGCACCGACGCGAGCACCGCGATCGACGACAGTTTGCTGCCGGGCAGCGCCACGATCGGATACTTCTTCCCGGCCGAGGAGAACTGGTCCTCGGACGACGCGACCGCGCTGTGCTACATCGCGACCGACGACGAGCCACTGGTCGGGTCGGTCCGCCGGTAATCACCCCCACCACCTGTCCATGGTCGTAAAACCCGGCCGTACAGTGACTTGTCGTGAGCCATCCCCAGGCCGGCGCGCAGGTCACCGGCGCTACGCAGGTGCGCACCGTCGAGGTGCCCAATCTCGGGCCGCTGCTCGACCACCTGCCGACCGCGGCCGGAGTGGCCTGGATCCACGCCGGTGACGGCATGGTCGCCTGGGGCGAGGCGGCCCGGATCGAGCTCACCGGACCCGACCAGTTCGAGCGGGCCGCGGAGTGGTGGCAGCAGTATTGCGCCACGGTGGCCCGTTCGGGCGGGAGCGCCGGCAACGGTGCCGCCGGCACCGCCGCGGCCGAGCCGGTGGATGTTCCGGTGTCCGGTCCGATCATGTTCGGCACCTTCGCGTTCGACGAGTCCACCGGGACCTCGGTGGTCGTGGTCCCGCGGATCGTGCTCACCCGTAAGGACGGCCGGTCCTGGGTCACGCTGATCCAGCCCGATGAGACCGAGCCAACGGGGTCCGGCGCTACCCATCCGGCCGTGCTGGCCGCGATCAGCACGCTCGGTGGCCCAGCCGAACCGGTCCGGGCGCCCGGCGAAGTGCGCTGGTCCGAAGGCTCGGTCCCGGTGATGACCTGGGCCGCGGCAGTCGCCGCGGCGGTGACCAGGATCGGCACCGGTGAACTGGCCAAGGTCGTGCTGGCCCGCGACGTGGTCGCGGAGGCGGAGCGGCCGATCGACGCCAGGCACCTGCTGTCCCGGCTGTCCGACCGATATCCCAGCTGCTGGACCTTCGCGGTCGACGGGCTGGTCGGCGCCTCACCTGAGCTTCTGATCCGCAGGTCGGGCGCCGAGATCGTGTCACTGGTGCTGGCCGGCACGGCATGGCGGCACGACGATTTCGACGAGGATCGGCTGGCGGCTGAGTTGATCGCCTCGGCCAAGGACCAGGAGGAGCACGTCTACGCCACCCAGTCGGCGGCCGAGGCGCTGGCCGGCTACTGCGCCGAGCTCTCCGTGCCGGACGCACCCGAGGTGGTTCGGCTGGCCAACGTGGTCCACCTGGGCACCCAGGTCAGCGGCCGGCTAGCCGGCGATACCGACGCGCTGACCCTGGCCGCCGCGCTACACCCGACCGCCGCGGTCGCCGGCACCCCGACCGAGCTCGCGCTCAAGGTGATCGACGACCTGGAGGGGATGGATCGCGGGCGCTACGCCGGGCCGGTCGGCTGGATGGACGCCAACGGGGACGGCGAATGGTGCATCGCGCTGCGCTGTGCCGAGCTGGCCGGGCGCCAGGCCCGGCTGTTCGCCGGCTGCGGGATCGTGGCCGGCTCGGTACCGGTCACCGAGATCGCCGAGGCGCAGGCCAAGTTCGCCCCGATCCGGGACGCCCTCGCCGACTAGCCGACCGCGCCCCTCCTCCCGATCATTACTGGCAATCTGCGCAGACAAATCGCCCAAACTAGGTGATCATTTGCGCAGACCGCCAGTAATGATCCAGAAAGGCGGGTCAGGTGACGGCGGCTGCGACGGCCGCCTGCAGCTCCCGATGCAGCTCGGTCTCGGCGGCCCGATCCGTGCGTACCCGCACCAACCGCAGCCCCGCAGCCGGCTTGACCGCCTCGGCCAGCTGACCGGGATCGGACACCTCGGTGAAGTCGATGCCGTAGACCGCAGCGTCGGCGACCAGGTCGGCCCGGTGCGGCGTGCCGAACACCCGCTCGAACCCGTCGATCCCGGCCTGCGGCAGCAACGAGAAGATCCCGCCACCGTCGTTGTCCACCACGATCACGGTGAGATCGGGACTCGCCTCGTCCGGGCCGAGCACCAGGCCGTTGCGGTCGTGCAGGTAGGCGAGGTCGCCGAGCACCGCGTACGCCGGGCCGCCGCCGCTGCCCTGCCAGGCCAGGGCCGCCCCCACGGCGCTGGACACGCAACCGTCGATGCCTGAGGCGCCCCGATTCGCGGTGACGTGCGCCAGCAGATCCGGGCGCAGCTGCGCCTCGAAGTCCCTGATCGGCTTCGACGAGCCGAGGAACAGCAGGCTGTCCGGCGCAATCAGCCGGCCGAGCTCGCGGGCCAGGCCGGGCTCGGTGAGGCGGGCGGCGCCGTCCAGCACTGTGTCGACCGCGGTCCGCGCGCTCGCCTCGGCCTGTTGCCAGCCGGCGAGCCAGTCGGTGGCCGGGTGGGCGGCCGCCTCGTGCTGGTGCCCTACTCCCAGTGTCGGCACGGCTGGCACTACCCGCGCCGCGGTGCGGGTCGGGTCGACCCAGTCCGGCTGCGGATCGACGACGATCTGCTGGTCCGCGGTGCGCAGCCAGTTCAGCAGGCTGCGGGACAGGCCGGGCTTGCCGACCGTGACCACCAGCTCGGGCCGGTGCGCGGCGGCGAACGACGGTGCGGCCAGCAGCAGCGAGTAGGTGGAGATCGCGTTCGGGCCCCGCCTGGCGTTTCCGGTCGGCTCGGACAGCAGCGGCCAGCCGGCGGATTCGGCCAACCGGACCGCGGCGTCGGCATCCGCCCTGGTCGCGCCGTCGCCGACCACCACGACCCCACGGTGCGGTAGCTCGGGGACGAACGCGGTCAGCGCCACCGGCGACACCGGCCGACACTCGACCTCGGTCCAGGGCCGGCCACCAGCCCGACCGTCCAGCGGCTCCGGCCAGCCCGGATCGGCATCCGGCACCAGCGGTTCGCGGAATCCGATGTTCAGGTGCACCGGTCCGGCCTGGTTGAACGCGGCGTACCAGGCCCGGCTAGCCAGCGAGCGCCAGTATCCGACCTGGCCCGGCTCGGCACTGGCCACCCCGACCTCGGCGAAGAACCTGACCGCCGAGCCGTAGAGCCCGGTCTGGTCGATGACCTGGTTCGCCCCGGTGCCGCGCAGCTCAGGGGGCCGGTCCGCGGTGAGCACGAGCAACGGCACCCTGGCCCAGCGGGCCTCGGCCACGGCCGGGTGGAAGTTGGCCGCCGCGGTGCCCGACGTGCACACCAGCACGGCAGGGCGGCCGGAGATCTTGCCGAGGCCGAGCGCGAGGAAGCCGGCCGAGCGCTCGTCGATCCGCACGTGCAGCCGGATCCGTTCGTCGCCGTGCAGCGCGAGCGCCAGCGGTGCGCTGCGCGAGCCGGGCGCCATGACCGCCTCCCGGACCCCGCACCGGGTCAGCTCGTCCACGAGCACCCGGGCCTGTGCGGTCGAGGGGTTCACGATCTTTCTGGCCGGCCGATGTAGCGCAGCACCCGGCCAACGTTGTCGGCCAGCGGCCGGACCGAGTCGATCACTAGGTGATCGTCCAGCCACGGCACGAACTTGTCCCGCTGGCGCTGGATGTCGCTCCAGGTCGGCTCGGGGAACTGCGGCGGCAGGTTGCGCCGCCTGGCCTGCAGCCGGTCGCGGTGCAGCCGCTCGTCGGAGCACACGCACTGGACGACCTTCAGCCGCACCCCGCGGGTGTCGGCGATGTCCCGCCAGACCGCCCTGGCCTCCTCGGCCGAGTTCACCGCGTCCGCGATCACGGTGTGGCCCAGGGCAAGATGCGTGTCGACCAGGTTCTGGGCCACTCCATAGGCGGCCAGCCCGGTGACGTAGCTCTGCTCCAGTCCGGCGCCGAGGATGGCCGACTCGATCGGGTCGACCGAGAACACCGGCGCCGGCAGCACCCGGCTCAGCTCGTCGGCGACCGCGCTCTTGCCGGTCGCCGGGACACCGGAGAGGAGTATCAGCATCGGCCTCATTGTGCCCGAGCCGGATGAACGGGTGCCGGGCGAGCCTCCAACCGGCGCATTGCGGGCGAAGCCCTACATCCGGTCGGGTGTCGAGATCCCGAGCAGGCCGAGGCCGACCCGCAGCGTTCGTGCGGTGAGCTCGCACAGCACGAGCCGGCTGGCGCGGATCTCCGCCGGCGCGGTGAGCACCGGGCACTGCTCGTAGAAGGTCATGAACGCCGAGGCCAATCCGTACAGGTAGCCGGCCAGCCGGTGGAGCTCGAGCGTGTCGCCTACCCCGCGGACCAGCTCGGCGAACCCGACCAGCTCCAGCGCGAGCGCCCGTTCGGCCGACTCGGCGATCGTCACCGGCGGCGGGGTGGTGGGTTTGGCACCGGCCCGGCGGAAGATCGCCTGGATCCTGGCGTGTGCATAGAGCAGGTAGGGCGCGGTACTGCCGTCCAGCGCCAGCATCCGGTCCAGATCGAACACGTAGTCCTTGAGCCGATCGGTAGAGAGGTCGGCGTACTTGACCGCGCCGATCCCGACCGCGTTCGCCACCGCGGCCTGCTCGGCCGGGTCGAGATCAGGGTTCTTGCCGGCGACCACGGCGCGGGCCCGGACCACCGCCTCCGCCAGCAGGTCGACCAGCTTCACCGAGGTGCCGGCCCGGGTCCGCAACAGCTTGCCGTCGCTGCCGAGCACCGAGCCGTGACCGACGTGCTCGGCCCGGGCCGGTGGCACCAGCCAACCGGCCTCGCGCGCGGTCTCATAGATCATCTCCAGGTGGGTCCGCTGCGGCAGACCGACCACATAGAGCAGCCGGGTGGCGCCGAGATCGGTGAGCCGGTGCCGGATCGTGGCCAGGTCGGTGGCGGCGTAGCCGTACCCGCCGTCCCGCTTGCGCACGATCAACGGCAGCGGCTCGCCCTCCCGGTTGCTGAAGCCGGCCGGATAGACACAGCTCGCGCCGTCACTGATCCGCACCAGTCCGAGCGCGTCCAGCTCGGCGAGGACCGCATCGAGCTGGTCCTGATACGAGCTCTCCCCGGCGTAGTCGGCGTCGGTGAGTCGCACGTCCAGGCGCGCGTAGACGTCGGCGAAGTACTTCTTCGACTCGCCGACCAGCATCGACCACAGCCGGCGCGAGATCGGATCGCCACTCTGCAGCAGCACGACCCGGCGCCTGGCCCGCTCCTTGAAGTCCGGATCGCTGTCGAACTTGACCCGGGCCGCCTGGTAGAACCCGGTCAGGTCGCCGACCGAGAGCTCGTGCGCAGCCTCGGCCTCGCCGATGTCGAGCAGGTGCTCGATGAGCATGCCGAACGGAGTGCCCCACTCGCCGACGTGGTTGCGCCGCAGCACGGTGTGCCCGAGCCACTCGAGCACCCGGACCACGGCATCGCCGATGATCGTCGAGCGCAGGTGGCCGACATGCATCTCCTTGGCCGCGTTCGGGGCCGAGTAATCCACGACGACGGTCTGTGGGGCCGGACTGCGCGCAACGCCGAGCCGCGGGTCGGGCGCGAGCCGGTCGAGCAGGCGCGCCAGCGCGTTGCCGGCAACGGTGAGGTTGATGAACCCAGGCCCGGAGATCTCCACCCGCGAGCACAGGTCGGCGAGCTCGGCACGCTGGACCACCTGCTCGGCAAGCTCGCGCGGGTTGCGCCCGAGCCGGCGGGCCAGGCCGAGGGCGGCGTCGGACTGGAAGTCGGCGCGCTGCGACCGCCGGACCAGGGGATCGACCGGCTCACCGGCCACCGCCTCGAACCCGGCCGCGAGGCGCCGGCCCAGCAGCGCCTCCAGATCAGCCATGCGGACAATCTAGGCTCGCCGCCCGGCGAACACTATTCGCAGGGTAAGCGCGGCACCGCGCCGGATTTATCCCTACAGATGTCGCGTGATCATGTCCTTAGGGTGCGGATTGTGTTCGGCACGCGGACGCGCGCCCCTACGGGCGCTTGGGGAACTTCCCGAAGTCGGGCCGGCGACGCTGGACGTAGGCGTCCCGCCCTTCCTGCGCCTCCTCGGTCATGTAGAACAGCAGCGTCGCATCGCCGGCCAGTTGCTGGATCCCGGCCAGCCCGTCGTCGGCCGCATTCAGCGAGGCCTTGAGCATCCGCAGTGCCAGCGGCGACATGGTCAACATCTCCCGGCACCACTCAACGGTTTCCACTTCCAGCTCGGTCAGCGGGACCACTGTGTTGACCAGGCCCATGTCCAGAGCCTGGGCCGCGTCGTACTGCCGGCACAGGAACCAGATCTCCCGCGCCTTCTTCTGTCCGACCATCCGAGCCAGCAGGCCGGAGCCGTAACCGCCGTCGAACGAGCCGACCTTCGGACCGGTTTGGCCGAACCTGGCGTTGTCCGCGGCGATGGTCAGGTCGCAGCACACGTGCAGCACGTGCCCGCCGCCGATCGCGTAACCGGCCACCATCGCGACGACCGGCTTCGGGGTGCGCCGGATCTGTACCTGCAGGTCGAGCACGTTGAGCCGGCCGATCCCCTTGCTGGCCACCTGGTCGTCGCCGATGTAACCGTCGTCACCGCGGATGCGCTGGTCGCCACCGGAGCAGAAGGCCAGGTCACCCTGCCCGGTCAGGATGATCACCCCGACCGCGTCGTCGTCGCGCGCGGCGTTGAACGCGTGCTGCAGCTCGAACAGGGTCTGCGGGCGGAACGCGTTGCGCACCTCGGGCCGGTTGATCGTGATTTTGGCGATGCCCTCGGCCGTTTCGTACCTGATGTCCCGGTAGTTCCCGGCCAGCATCCAGTCCGCACCCGGTTTGATGGTGCTCGCGCCAGGGTCACCGGAATCGAGCTGCCCAGCCTCGCTCATCGCTTCCCTCCTGCCGAACTCGACCTCACCCTAACCGGTCGGTTTCCGGCCAAGCTCGACGGGCGATCAGGGCGTGTGGGTGCCCGCGATCCGGGCGCCGATCAGGTCGTATCCGCCGGCCAGCTCGGCCTCGATCGCGGCCTGCTCGGCCGGCACGATCTCCACCAGCGCGACCTGCCGCGGCAGCCGGCAGACCCGGGCGACCCGCAGATGCACCGGTGGGTGATGCACGTCGATCCGCAGCTCGCGGTGGGCCGCCGCCCGGCGCCTGCGCTTCAGCTCCCGCTCCGGCAGCACGGCCAGCTCGGCGTCCAGCGCGGCCCACATCTCGGCCGGCGTTGCCGCCTGCCGCGCGCTGCGGCCAAGCGCCGTGCCCACCAGCTCACCGCGGGTGCCGATCACATCCAGGGCCGCGCACACCGCGTCGGTCCCGGCGACCCGGGTCGCGACCGCGTCGGCCAGATACTCGGCCCGCTGTGCGGTCCGGCAGTCCAGGCTGCGCATCGACCAGGTCACCGCGTAAGTCAGCCAGAACGCGACGGTTCCGGCCAGACCAGCCGGGGCTGTCGGGGTGGCCTCGGACGGCTGGTGGAACGCACGCCGCAACGTGGTCAGCGCGGTCGTGGCCAGGGTCAGGTGGCGGAAGTCGCCGTTGACGTCGTGGCCGAGCTCGTGGCCGAGCACCGCGACCCGCTGGGCCGGCGTCAGGCTGCGCCACAGCGGTAGCCCGATGGTCATCACCCGGGTGTTGCGCAGCCCGAATGCGCCGTAGGTGGCGTTGAAGTCGGCTCCGAGCCGGACCCGCTGCACCGGGCGGCCTCCGGCGGCCGCCGCGATCCGGTCGAGCAGCCCGAACAGAGCCGGCGCGGCTGCCCGATCGAGCACCAGATCCGTTGCGGTCAACCGGCCGTACCGGGGCCGGACCAGCACGGTCAGGCCGATCAGTGCGGCAGCTAATAAGAGGACGAACGGGTTGGGGAAGCTCGCCACCGCGGCCCAACCCGCGCCGGCCAGCAAGCCGAGCGTGATCAGGTGGACCAGGATCGCGCCCACGCCCCGGATGAACGTCACCGCCGAGCGGTGCGGCCGCACATCCGGGCGGTCCAGCTGGTCGTACATCCGCAGCACCAGCCGCTGCGCCACCCGAGCGCGTAACCGGTGCGCCCAGCCAACGATCGGGCTCGGGCGCCCAGTTGCCTCAGCCGGCCCCGGGTCGATGTTCCAGGCACAGCCCGCACACCACCGTGCGAACCCCGGGTCGGCTACCAGCGCCGACCCGCAGTCCGGGCAGTGATCATGGATCACCCTGGTCAAAGGGGTCATAACGCCCGATGATGACCGATCGGCGGGAGTGATTCCAAAGCGCTAACCTGAGCCGACCATGACCGGAATCCGCCCGTTGCTGACCATCGAATGGCCCGCAACGCCTGGAAACACGGCGAAACGGCCGGCCGGCTCACCGGCCGTGCGATCGTCGGCGGCCGACGATCTGGTGACGCAGATCACCCAAACCTTGGCCGGTGGACCCGCCTTGGCGATCATCCCGGCCGAGCCGCCGGCCAGGCGGCGGCTGGTGCTCGACGTGCTTGATCCGGAGCAGCCGTTGGAGCGCCCGGACGTCGCGTTCGTGGTGACGACCTCGGGCACAAGCGGGGTGCCGAAGGGGGTGCTGCTGACCGCCGCGGCGGTGACCCACTCGGCCCGGGCCACCCACGATGCGCTGGGCGGCCCCGGCCAGTGGCTGCTCGCCCTCCCACCGGCCCAGATCGCCGGGCTGCAGGTCGTGATCAGGTCGGTGCTGGCCGGGCGGGCCCCGGAAGGGATGGCGCCCGGTGTGGGGTTCACCGCGGCCGGGTTCGCCGCCGCCGCGGACCGGCTCGACCGCTCCGCCCGCCGCTACACGGCGCTGGTGCCTACCCAGCTCGACCGGTTGCTCGCCGACCCTGCCGGCCGGGCCGCGCTGGCGAGCTTCGACACGGTCCTGCTCGGTGGGGCGGCGGCGCCGGCCCGGTTGTGGGACTCCGCGGCCGCGCTCGGGATACGGCTGGTCGGCACCTACGGCATGACCGAGACGGCCGGCGGCTGTGTCTACGACGGCCGCCCGCTGCCAGGGGTTCGGGTCGAGATCGGTTCCGACCAGCGGATCCGGCTCGCCGGGCCGATGCTGGCTAGCGGCTACCGGTTGCGGCCCGAGCTGACCGCGCAACGGTTCGCCGACGGCTGGTTCCTTACCTCGGACCGGGGCGAGATCGGCCCGGACGGCCGGTTGAGGGTGCTCGGCCGGACCGATGACGTGATCACTACCGGTGGGATCAAGGTCTCCGCGGCCGGTGTGGCTCGACTGCTCGAGGCGCACCCGCGGGTCGCCGCCGCGGCGGTGTTCGGGATCCCGGACGAGCATTGGGGCGAGCGGGTGGTCGCGGCGGTGGTGCCGGTCGATCCGGCGCACCCGCCGCAGCTCGACGAGCTGCGGGACTGGGTCCGGGCCGGGGCCGAGCCGGCGCAGGCCCCGCGCGAGCTACTCATCCGGTCCGACCTGCCCATGCTCGCCTCCGGCAAGGTGGACATCGCAGCGATCAAGGCCGGCTACCAAGCGGCGGCCACCCCAGGACAGCGAGGTAGTGCGGATGGCTAGCGTGCGGCAGTGGATCGAAGGCGCCCGGCCGCGCACGCTGCCGGCGGCACTGGCGCCGGTCGCGGTGGGCACCGGCGCCGCCGCCGCGGACGGTTCGGCCATCGCCTGGCGGGCGCTGACCGCGCTCGCCGTCGCGCTCGCGCTCCAGATCGGGGTGAACTACGCCAACGACTACTCCGACGGTGTGCGCGGCACCGACACCGACCGGGTGGGTCCGTTCCGGCTGGTCGGATCCGGCGCGGCCCGGCCCGAGGCGGTCAAGCTGGCGGCGTGGGTGGCGTTCGGCGTGGCCGCCGCGGCCGGGCTAGCGCTGGCGGCGGTGAGCTCGTGGTGGTTGGTCACGGTGGGCGCGGCCGCGATCGGTGCGGCTTGGTTCTACACCGGCGGCTCCCGGCCGTACGGCTACCGGGCGCTGGGCGAGCTGTCGGTGTTCGTGTTCTTCGGCCTGGTTGCGGTCGTCGGCACCAGCTATGTCCAGCTCGAGCGGGTCACCGGGCTGGCCGTGCTAGCCGCGATCCCGGTCGGGTTGCTGGCCTGCGCGCTGCTTGTGGTGAACAACCTGCGGGACATCTCGACCGACCGTCCGGCCGGAAAGCGCACGCTGGCCGTGCTACTCGGCGACCGGGCCAGCCGGTGGCTCTACCTGGGACTGGTTGCCGCCGCGTTCGGGCTCGCGGTGGTGATCGCGCTGGTCCGGAACCCGTGGGCGATGCTGGCCCTGGGCGCCCTACCGGTCGCGGTCGGGCCGGTCCGAGCGGTGCAGGCCGGCGCCCACGGCCGGGCGCTCATCCCGGTGTTGCGCGACACGGCCCGGGTCCAGCTCGGGTTCGGGCTGCTGCTGGCCGTTGGCCTCGCCGGGTCCGGCTAGGTGCGCCGCCGCACGCCGTCGCACGCCGCCGCACGCCGTCGCACGCCGCCACCCGGCCAGCGACAGGCCACAGACATGGCGACGCCCCGGTGCGCGCCGCGAGGTCGCGCACCGGGGCGAGTCGTAAGGCTCGCTGACCCCCGAGAGTGTCGGCCGCCGTACTTCCCCCGGCGTAACCGGCCGACCCTCCCAGCCGCCTAGCTCAGCCGCCCAGGAGCGGCAGGTTCCTGAGCAATCCCCCGGTCAGGTCCCCACCTGGGACAGGCAGCGCGGCCGCGCGCGACGAAGGCTTCTTCGCCGAGCTGGTCGCCGGCTTCCCCAGGCCGGGCACCCCGTTGCCCAGGCCACCGCTGGTCAGGCCGTTGACCAGAGCCATCGGGTCGGTAAGACCCAGGCTGTTGACCTTCAGCCCGTTCAGCGGAAGTTTGTCGATCGGAAGACCGTCGGTTGGCAGCGACTGCAGCGGCAGCGCGCTTGTGAGCGGCTTCGCCTTCCCCTTGGCCGGCTTCCCGGTCAAGTTCGGTAGCGACGGCGCGGCGGCCGACACATCGGGAAGCGCCTTACCAACGCCCGTGCTCTTGGCCAACCCCCCGACGATGGGCAGCTGGTTGACGGTCGAGCTCAGGCCGGTTACTCCGGACTTCGGCTCGGCGACAGCAACGGCCGTTCCAGCCGCGATGAGCGCCACAGCCGCAAGCCCGGCGACCTGAATGAGACGGAGCCGTGGCAACGGCAGCCGGTTCATGGACACACCCCCTACGGTGACTGGTACACCGCCATCAACGACCGGCCTCGGCCGGAGGTGACGGTCCGACCGGCTCATGTCTGCCCGGCACGCGTGCCGGGTCCGTCGAACCGGTGACAGCCGATCAGGGACTCGGGCTCGGCGTAGGCGTGGCCGTCACCGTGGTGGTCGCGGTGGCGGTCACCGTGGCAGTCGCGGTTGCCGTGGCGGTGGCCGTGGCCGTTCTGGTGGTGGTCGCGGTGGCGGTCACCGTGGCAGTCGCGGTAGTCGTGGCGGTCGAGGTGGCCGTGGCGGTCGAGGTCCGGTATGCGGTGGATTTCTGGCCAGGAACCGTCACCGTCATCGTTGTCGCCGGACCGGTCGGCTGCTCGCTTAGCGTGGCCAGCACGTCCTGGGTGGGCGCCTCGGTGGGCACCGGGTAGAACGGCGGCGAGTATCCGGTCGGCTCGACCGCGGGCGGCTCGTCGATGCTCGGCCCGGGGATCGGGCTGGCCAGCCACTGCCCGCCCGAATAGAGCGCTACCGAGGCGGCCCCACCGATCGCCAAGGCGAGCGCAACCACCAGGCCGGCCAGCGGGATAACCCCCAGCGGAGTCCGCCGCCAGCGTTGGGCATACCTGGCGATGTCGTAGCCAATCGAGCGCCAGGCGCCTCGCAGTTCCCGATCGAACCGATCCCAGCCCATGGCCGTCACCCCCTGCGCCCCGCTACGGGCATCGCTTTGTCCGAAGAGGACCAACGAGGTATGGGCCATCCGGGTGACGGCCGGATGTACGATCAGCGGATTTGTCGGTGCTGGCGTCAGCCCGCTTCGGGCAGGCTCACGGCGCGGTCCTCCCACCGGGTCGAGAGCACGATCGTGGTCCGGGTCCTGGCCACGCCGCGGATCCGGATCAGCCGGCCGAGCAGCTTCTCCAGCGCGTCCACATCGCTGGTCCTCACCTTCATCATGAAGGCCTCGTCGCCGGCGATGAACCAGCAGTCCTCGATCTCCGGCAGCTCACGCAACTGGACCGCTACCGCATCCGAGTCGGCGGCGTCGGAGAGCACGATGCCGATCAAGGCGGTAACCCCGAGGCCGAGCCTGGCCGGGCTGACCCGCGCGTGGTAGCCGGTGATCAGGCCGGCCTGCTCGAGCCGGTTGATCCGGTCGGTCACGCTGGGCCCGGACAGCCCGACCAGCCGGCCGAGCTCGGCGTAGGTGGCACGGCCGTTGGTGAGCAGCGCGTCGATCAGCTTGCGGTCGACCGCATCCATGCTGTGACCTACCTCACATTCAAAGGTCAATACAACATAGAAGCTTAGAATCCAAGGCCCGGCGTGGACAACCTTATGATCAAGGCAGCCTGGAAACCGGATTTCGGATATCCCCGTTCCCTGATCATGACGTGGGTACGTGACCAGGCGCCGACACGGCGCCCGGCCGGTAGCAGCGATGCGGAGATACCCTGTCCGCAGTTGGCGGCTCAACGAAGGGGGCGACGATGCTACGAGTGCTGCCCTTCGTGCTGTTCATCGCGATCTGGCTGTACGCGGTTATCGACTGCATCCTGACGCCGGAGGACGAGGCCCGGAACCTGCCCAAGGCGGTCTGGATGCTCATCGTCGTGCTCGCGCCGCTGGTCGGGGCGATCTGCTGGCTGATCTTCGGCCGGCCGGGCCGCCGGCTGCGCCCCGGCTCGCAAGTTCGCCGGCCAGCCGGTGGTTCCGGTTACCCCCGCCCCACGCCGCGGCCGGTCGGGCCGGACGACGATCCGGAGTTTCTTCGCCAGCTGCGGCGCAGCAACGAGGAGCACGAGAAGCTGCTGCGCGACTGGGAGAACAACCTCAAAGATCGTGAGCAGGATCTGCGCGGCAAGCGCTCCCGCAAGCAAGATCGCGAGGACGGTCGCCCGAGCCAGGACCAAGACCAGGGCGACCAGCGGCAGAACGGCGACGGCGACCGGCAGAGCCCGACATCCCCGGACGCTACCGAGACCCCAGACAACCCGGACGGTCCGGCAACGTAGGATCGGGCGCCCGGCGCCTGCGGGCTAGACCCCGGCGTACGAGTGCTTTCCGATGATCCAGATGTTCACGCCGAACAGGTTGAACAGCAGGCAGCCAACTCCGACCAGGGCGATCACCGCGGCTGCCCGGCCCTTCCAGCCGGCCGTGACCCGGGCGTGCAGGTAGCCGGCGAACACCACCCAGGTAATGAACGACCAGGTCTCCTTCGGATCCCAGTCCCAGTAGCGGCCCCAGGCGTTCTCGGCCCAGATCGCTCCGGCGATCACCGCGAACGTCCACACCGGGAACGCGAATGCGAACACCCGGTAGGCGAGCCGATCCACCATCTCGGCCGCGGGTAGCTGCCGGGATCCGATGAAACCGGGCGGCAGGCCGCGGCGGGCCCGCCGGTCGAGCGCCAGGAACAGCGCGGTGAGCACGGCGCCGACGGTGAAGGCACCGGTCGCGGTCACCGCTGCGGCGACGTGGATAACCAGCCAGACCGAGTGCAGTGCCGGCATCAGCTGCCCGGGCGGCACGTACAGCACGGTGACCGCGGATCCGAGCGCGAGCAGCACCGGCATTGCTACGAACAGGCCGAGCCAGCGGGTGTCGAAACGGCGCAGCAGGCCCAGGTAGACCAGCACCGCGACCAGGCTGCCCGCGGTGACGAACTCGTACATGTTGCCCCACGGCACCCGGCCCACCGACAACCCGCGGGCCACCACCCCGGCCAGCTGCAGGCCGGCGGCGAGCACGGTCAGCGAGACCGCGATCCGGCCGGACCGCTCGGCCCGGTCGTCGGCAGCGCCCGGCTCCCCACCACCCGGCCCGGTCTCGGCGCCCACCTCGGCCCCGCCGTCGGTTTCGCCGCCGGTTCCGGCTTCGGCCGGACTCCCGGCCGCACCCACGGTGACCAGCGCCGGCACCGCACGGCCGACCCGGCTGCGGGCGCCGAACGCCCATTCCGCGACGTACCCGAACAGCGCGAGCGCGTACACCACGGTCGCCGAGACCACAAGGTTGTAGCTGATGCTCGCCAGGGTTTCGTTGACCATGCGCTAGTCCTTCTCCGTTTCGGCGAGGTTCGCTGGTGCGAGCCGTTCGCGCAGCCGGGCCGCCATCCGGTCCACCTCGGCATCGAGCCCGGGCACATCGGTCCTGGCCAGCGCGCCGAGCTCGACCACGGTACGCCCCGCGTCGTCGCCGGTGGCCCGCACCCATACCCGGCGGCGTTTGATGCCTAGTGACAGCAGCAGCCCGAGCAGCGCCAGCACCGCCGCGACCAGCGCTGGAACCCGGCCGGGATCGCGGGCCACCTCGAGGTTGACCCACTCCCGGTAGCCGTCGAAGCTGATCGTTCCCAACCCGTCCGGCAGCTCCGCCCGCTCACCCGGGGCCAGCGCGACCCGCCACGGCTCGGCGCCGGTGCGCAGCTGGGTCAGCTTGCGGGTGTCCAACCGGTACACCGACTGCGGGATGCCTGCGTCCAGTCCGAGATCGCCGCGCCATCCGGTCAACACCAGCCGCGGGTTAAGCGCCGCCGGGAACGTAGACACCGGACCGAGCCGCTGGTCGAACGCCGCGGTGGGCAGGAAGAAACCGTCGAAGCCGAGTTGGTCGGGCAGCGCGTCCGGGACCTTGATGACCCCACCCGAGGCCAGGCTGTTCGGCTCCTGCCGGATGAACGGCACCGCGGCTCGGAAAACCACCTGGCCGTCCGCCCCGGTGACCGTGACCACCGGCGCGTACCCGTGGGCGCCGAGGAAGACCTTCACCCCGTTCGCGATCAGCGGATGGTTGACCCTGATCCGGGTGCTGGTCGACGCTCCACCGGGCACCGACCGGTAGTCGACTAGGGCAGCGAAGTCGGTGGGCTGGCCGCGCTGCGGTCCGGATTCGATGTAGCGCGCCTGGAAGTCGGACAGGGTCAGCGAGAACGGCGCGATCTGCTCCGGGTCGAGCAGCCGCCCGGGCGTCAGCGTGTCGTACTGGGTGGCGGTGTTGGTGAAGCCGTCGCCCTCGACGACCAGCGCACTGCCGCGGAAGCCGTACAGCTTGCCGGCCGCGAACGCGACCAGCAGCCCTACCACGGCAAGGTGGAACAGCAGGTTGCCGGTCTCGCGCAGGTAGCCCTTCTCGGCCCGCGCCCCGCCAGGCTCCACCACCACCCGGAACCGTTGCCTGCGCAGCTCGGTCGCGGCCGCGATCGCCACGTTCTGCGGGTCACGGTCGCTGGTCCATCGTGCGTAGCCCGGCAGCCTGGACAGGTTGCGCGGGGTTGCCGGCGGCTTCGCTCGCACTGCCGCCAGGTAGTGCCAGCTGCGCGGCACGATACAGCCGACCAGCGAGATGAACAGCAGCAGATAGGTTGCGGCGAACCAGACCGAGCCGAACACGTCGAACAGGCCGAACCGGTGCAGCCATGGGGTCAGGTCGGGATGCGCGTCCGCGAACTCGCGCACCGCGGCCGGGTTCTGCCGCTGCTGCGGGATGACCGAGCCGGGCACCGCGGCCAACGCGAGCAGAAACAGCAGGATCAGCGCCACCCGCATCGAGGTCAGTTGCCGCCATATCCAGCCGGCCAGCTCCCACCCGCCGAGCTCGGGCACACGGGGACGGCCCGGCGCCACAGGCCCGCTCGCCGGCTCGATCGGGTCGGTGACCTCGGCCGCGCCGTCCTCGGTTCGCTGGTCCGGGGAGATCGTGGTCACGGCCTATACCGCCGGGGTGAACGTCGAGGTCCAGACCCGCAGCTGGATCGACAGGTCCGACCACAACCCGGTGACCAGCAACAGGCCGAGTGCGATGAGCATCGCGCCACCGATCCGCATTACCCAGATGTGGTGTCGCTTCACCCAGGCGAACGCCTCGAGCGCGCGCCGGAACCCGATTGCGGCCAGCACGAACGGCAGGCCGAGCCCGAGCGAATAGGCCACCGTGAGCACCGCGCCGCGGCCCGCGTCCGCGGTGGTGTACGCCAGCGCCTGGACCGCCCCCAGGGTCGGTCCGATGCACGGCGTCCAGCCCAGCCCGAACAGCGCACCGAGCACCGGCGCACCGACCAGACCCGCGGTCGGCATCGCGTGCAGCCGCCACTCCCGCTGCAGGCCGGGAACCACCCCGAGGAAGGCCAGGCCGAACAGGATGACCAGCAGGCCGAGCACCAGGTTGATGGTGTCCTGGTGGGCCAGCAGGTCGGAGCCGAGGTAGCCGAACAGCGCACCGAACGACGCGAACACCGCGGTGAAGCCGAGCACGAACAGCAGCGTCCCGGCCAGCATCCGGCCGCGGCGGGCGCCCTGCTCGGGATCCTGCGCGGCCAGATCGGCACCGGACATCCCGGTGACGTAGGACAGGTAGCCGGGGACCAGCGGCAGGATGCACGGGGACAGGAACGAGACCAGTCCGGCGATCGCGGCCACCGGGAGCGCGAGCAGCAGCGGGCCGTCCGTGACGATGCCGGCGAATCCGTCCATCAGGGCGTGCCCCCGCCCGGGCCCTCGGCCAGCACCGGATCGAGCAGCTGGCGCAGCGCGATCTCGGTGAGTGGGGTCAGCGCCCTGGCCGCCACCCGCCCGTCCCGGTCGATCACCAGCGTGGTCGGGATGGCCGAGGGCGGCAGCGTGCCCCGGAACGCCACCAGCAGCTCACCGTCCCGATCCGACACGCTCGGGTAGCTGATCCGGTATCGGCGCTCGAATGCCCTGGCGTTGTCCGGCGCGTCCCTGGTGTTGATCCCGACGAACGAGACCCCCTGGTCCTCGATGTCCTGCCAGACCTTCTCCAGGTTCGGCGCCTCGTCCCGGCAGGGTGCGCACCAGGACGCCCAGACGTTGAGCACGACCACCCTGCCGCGCAACGCGGCCAGGTCGAACGGCGCCCCGGCCAGCGTGGTGCCGGTCAGCTTGGGCGCCGGCTTGCGGTCGGCGGCCGGCACGGTCTGCACCGAGCCGTCGCCGGCCACGAACGCCTGCTCGGAACCGCCGCTACCGCCCACACCGCTGCCCGAGCACCCGACCAGCGTGGATACACCGACCGCAATCGCCGCCGCGATCGCAGTGAGCCGTGCCCCGGCAGGGCGACGAGCTCGGCGGGGGCGGCGGTGGGATGCGGGCATGGTTAACAACCGGGTCAGGCTCCACTGGAGAACGTGCGGTTGTACTTCGCCGGCAGCAGGTCCTTGACCGGTTCGGTGTAGGTGACCGCCTCGATCTCGTTGTCCGCGTAGGTCAGGCTGGTCAGGCTCGCCAGCGTGCACTGCCGGTTGCGCGGGTCGTGCCACAGGCGCCGGCCCTCGACGTGGCAGCGGGTCACCCAGATCGGCAGCTGATGGCTGACCACTAGCACCTCCGCTCCGCGCGCCAGGTCTCGGGCGTCGGCCATCGCGGCGAGCATCCGGCCGACCTGGTTACGGTACGGCTCACCCCAGGACGGCCGGAACGGGTTGCGCAGGTGCCGCCAGTGGCTGGGTTTGCGCAGCGAGCCGTCCCCGACGCCGAACTTCAGCCCTTCGAACACGTTCTCCGCCTCGATCAACCGCGGATCGGTCCGCACCTCGAGGTCGAACGCGGCCGCGATCGGCTGTGCCGTCTCTACTGCTCGCTCCAGCGGGGAGGACACCACGGCCTTGATGTTGCGCTCGGTGGTCCTCAGGTGCTCGGCAATCCGGTCGGCCATCTTCCGGCCCAGCTCGGACAGGTGGTATCCGGGGAGCCGGCCGTAGAGCACGCCGGTCGGATTCTGCACCTCGCCGTGCCGGAGCAGGTGCACCGTAGTGATCTCGCGGTCCGAACTCATGCAGGCTCCTGATCGGCGGATGGCGCACCGGCTCCGGACAGTGGAACAGCAGCGGACGGCGGGACAGCGGCGGCGGCCCTGGCGGCCGCCGGAAGTGCGTCGACGACTCGGCCGAGCGCGGTGTCGTCGTGGGCGGCGGAGACGAACCAGGCCTCGTAGGCACTCGGCGGCAGGTACACGCCCTGGTCGAGCATGGCATGGAAGAACGCGCTGAACCTGGCCGGGTCCTGGCGGCGAGCGCCGTCGAAGTCGGTCACGTCGGCATCGACGAAGAAGATCGAGAACAGGTTCCCCGCCGACTGCAGCCGGTGCGCGACACCCTCCTTGGCCAGCGCCTCGCTGGCCGCGTTGCCGAGCTCGGCGGCGATGCGGTCAAGCCGCTGATAGACCTCGGTGGTGCAATGCCGCAGGGTGGCAAGCCCGGCCGCGGTGGCAACCGGATTGCCGGACAGGGTTCCGGCCTGGTAGACCGGGCCACTCGGGGCAAGGTGGGCCATCACGTCGCGCCGGCCGCCGAACGCCGCGGCGGGGAAGCCGCCACCCATCACCTTGCCGAACGTGAACAGGTCGGGCGGCACGCCCTCGATCCCGTACCAGCCGGCCGGGCTGACCCGGAACCCGGTCATCACCTCGTCGGAGATGAACAGCGCGCCCGCGGCCCGGCACAGCTCGGCGATCCGCACGGTGAATCCGGGCTGGGGCGGAACCACGCCCATGTTGCCCGGCGCCGCCTCGACGATGACCGCGGCGATCTGATCGGGATGGGCGGCGAACGCCGACGCCAGCGCATCGGCGTCGTTGTAGCGCAGCACGATGGTGTCCCTAGCCTGCGCTCCGGTGACCCCTGGCGTGTCCGGCAGGCTGAACGTCGCAACTCCGGAGCCGGCGCTGACCAGCAGCGCATCCACATGGCCGTGGTAGCAGCCGGCGAACTTTACGATCTTGGATCGCCCGGTGTAGCCGCGGGCCAGCCGGATCGCCGACATGGTCGCCTCGGTGCCGGAGCTGACTAGCCGGACCTGCTCGGCCGGCGCGACCCGGGCGGTCAACTCCTCGGCCAGCTCTACCTCGGTCTCGGTGGGCGCACCGAACGAGGTGCCCCGACCGACCGCCCGCTGGGCGGCCTCGACGACGGCCGGATGGGCGTGCCCGAGGATCAGCGGCCCCCAGGAGCAGACCAGGTCGACGTACTCCCGCCGGTCAGCGTCGATCAGGTACGGACCCCGACCGGTAGCCATGAACCTGGGCGTACCACCGACCGCGCCGAACGCGCGCACCGGTGAGTTGACCCCACCCGGGCTGACCCTCCGCGCTCGGTCGAACAGTGCCTGCGACCTGGTGGCGGCAGTGTTGGCGGACGGCATGCGGACCAGTCTGTCAGCCCCGTGGTCCGGGCATCGCCGCTACCCCGAGGCTGCGTCCGGCTCGGCCGGTGGGGGTGCGCTCGGCTCGAACGCGGTGCCGCCGTCCGCGGCCAGGGCGGTCGCGATCCGGCGCAGGTTGTCCAGCCACTCGTCCGCCGGCATCGGTGGCAGCAGGTCGTCCCAGATAGCCAGGCAGGCACCGCGCATTTGGCGCATCCCGAGCGGCCTGGGCAGGAACCAGACGTGTAGGTGGGCCGAACCGTCGCCCCAGCGGTTGACGTGCACCCGGGCGATCCCGTCCAGGCTTTGGACCGCGCGCGCCACCCGGCGGATCATCAGCCCGAACTCGGCAGCCAAGTCGTCGGGCAGGTCTTCCAGATCGTGGTGCGCGTTGGGAAAGAGCGTGACCACCGCGGGCAGCCCGGTGGGCTTGACGTACTGCCGGACCTGCCAGTGCTCGTCCCGCCAGATGACGTCCTTATCGGGGTCCCCGCAGGTCCAGCATTCGTCCCCGCCCGGGTCGCCGTTGCGGGCCGGCTCGGGCAGCACCGGCGGTTCGAGGAGCTTGACCTGGAGATCGCCCTCGATCGGAAAGATCTCCCAGTAGGCCATCTCCGGCGTCGGCAGCCGGACTCCGATCGGTAACCGGGCGACGTACGGGCTGGGTTGGACCTCGGGTTCGGGTTCGGGCGCGGATTCGGGTGCGGATTCGGGTGCCGTCGAGGGCGTCATGGGGACAGCGTGCCCTACTCCGCACAGGCGGTCAGCCCGTAGTCCTTCAGCCTCGTGTTGAGCTCGCGGAACGGGTCCGCGGTGCCCCGCAGGATCATCGGGTCGGCCTCGATCTCGGTGAACCGCTGCTCGGCCTCGGCGAGCATGGACTCCACCGTCATCTCGTCACCCTTCGGGTATCCGAGCGCGCGGATGTCGCTGACCTGGCCGCGCACGTTCGGGATCAAGGTCTGCCGGACGAACGTGACGAACTGCTCCTCAGTCGTGGACGCCGGGTCCAGCGTCGCGGCGGAGGAGGCGAGCTCGGTGTTGCCCGCGGTGCAGATCGCGTTCGCCCGCTCGAGGAACTGCGCCTTGGTGATCGCCGCGCTGGCCGACGCGGTGGTCGACGCGCTAGCCGCCTCGCCGGCGTTGATGTGCTCCTCACCACCGCCGCAACCGGTCAATGCAGCCGCAGCCAGCCCGATCGCCGCGACCGGCATTGCGAGTTTGCGCATGTCCCCACCCTGGATCGGTCCGCGCCAGCTCCCCTGGCCCGCGGCCCGACCCTAGGTGAGATCGCTGCCGGCGCACCTGGCGCAGCGACCAACCGGGTTGCCAAGCCGACCCTCGACCACCCGGTCGGCCCAGCTCACCGCGGCCAGTCAGTTTCACCGACCTGGGCCGAACGCCACCTCCCGGATCCGAGCTCAGAGGTACATCACCCGTCGGGGAGGTCGAACTCGCCGTCCTTGGCCCCCTTAAGGAACGCCGCCCACTCGTCGCGGGAGAAGCTCAGCGTCGGACCATCCGGATTCTTCGAGTCGCGCACGATCACGCTGTGGCCGATCTGCTGGACCTCGACACACGTGTTGTTCGGATCCATGCAGAAGCTGGACCTCGTCCACGTCATGCGATTGACCCCGGTTCTCCACTCGATCCCGATCCGGCCCCCCGGTCGGCCGCGATGTCGGGATCGTGGCCAGCAGCCACGCGGCCAAGCGGACGTAGCCGCCATCACAGCCACAGTCGACCTTGTTCCAGCCCTTGCGACCGTTCTCGGTCACCTCGACCAGCTTCATGCCGCTGCCTTCGCAGTCTGGACAGACCATCTCTTATGTGCCTCGCAGACCCTGACCAGAGCTAAAACGCCTTACGGATGGGACGCTAGGCAGACGGAAAGGATCTTTAAACCTCGCGGTAGGCCGTGTTCGGGATTCTTAGTCGTAGCAAAACGTCCTGAAAGAGCCTTGCAACGTCCCGGCAGAGCCGCTGCACTGTCAGCGTGAACGAGCGGTTGCGACTCGCCATGCTGAGACAGGCAGTGCTCCTCGAGGAGCTTGCCGCGTGCTGCGGCGTAGAACCGAAGTCGGTCGAGCGCTGGATCAATACAGACCGGATCCCGCATCGTCGGCACCGGTGGGCCGCGGCCAGACATCTGTCCGTCGACGAGATCTACCTGTGGCCCGCCGTAGCGGGTCGAGGTTCGAGTGGCAACGCGGAAGCCACTCGTGCTGAGCTTGTTGAGATCTATCCGGATCGGGCAAGCGTCCCCCGCGAGCTCTGGCTGCGGCTACTCGGTGAGGCTCAGGAACACGTAGACGTTCTCGTGTTCTCCGGAACTTTCTACGCCCAGACCCAGCCTCGGGTCGCCGCAATGGTCACGGAGGCTGCCCAACGGGGAGCCCAGATCCGACTGTGTTTCGGCGACCCAACCGCCGACTCGGTCGCGATCCGCGACAGGGAGGAAGGTCTCGCCGGCACACTCGCCTCGAAGATCCGGTCGTCGTTGACGTACTACAGGAACCTCATCGAGATCGACGGCTGCGAGGTGCGGCTCCACTCGTCCACGGTTTACGCCTCGCTCTTCCGTTACGACGACGAGGTTCTGGTCAATCCCCATGTGTACGGCGAGCCTGCGTCCGCAAATCCAACCCTCCATTTCCGCCGGCTGGGAGGTGGAAGCATCGCTGATCACTACATCACCTCGTTTGACCGGGTGTGGTCCGAGGCTATGCCCTGGAACGGGGATCACAGCTAGGGAGATTGATGGGCCGAGTCGAGTACTGGAACGACCCCAATGCGCCACAGCCGAACTCCCTGGTGCCCGCGCTTGGGACGCTCACGGTCGACACTGACGGACGGATCTTGCTGCAGCGCCGGCGAGACACCGGCCAGTGGGCTCTGCCGATAGGCAAGATGGAAATCGGCGAGACGCCGACCCAGTGCGCGGTCCGCGAGACGCAAGAGGAGACGGGCATCGTCGTCGAGCCGACCGGACTCCTAGGGTTCTACTCAGATCCCGGCCACATCGTGGCCTACACCGACGGCGAGGTCCGCCAGGAGTACGAGGTCATTCTCCTGGCCCGCCCGATTGGCGGCGCGCCAATAGCCAACGACGAGGCGAGCGCCGTTCGTTGGGTCGCGCCGGACGACCTGTCCACACTCGACATCCACCCAACGCAGTGGCGGCAGCTCCACGACTACCTGCACGGCCGCTTCCCACACGTTGACTGATGTGGAATCGAACATCCCATGCAGCTCACCCGACTCGGCCCGCCCTACTCCGATGGGCGCACTTGCCCGACGATCTACCGCACTGACCGGGACGATCGTGGTCCAGGGGTACACGCTCTCAGGCGAGGAGAAGGCCCAGATGGATCTGCCCGATGGCGAGTCCGCCGTTGAGACTCCGACAGCTCTGATCTCCGAGGTCTTCGGTGTTGGATGCGTCTGAGCTAGGCGACTACATAGATGCCCGGCTGTCCCGGTCGGCGTTCCGGCTCGAGCTGCTGGACCAGTACGAGGTCGAGTCGGACGGAGAGGACCTCGCCCGGTTCCTGCGCGGCGAGGAGGGGCCAACGCCGGAGCGCAAGCAGCCTTGGCTCGACCGGCTCGTCGCCGACCGTGTGGCCGGGATCCTCAACCATCGGGTTCACGTGCTGCGGACACCATTGACCGACTACCTGCGATTCGAATGTGAGTGGGGTTACGCGCCGAACGTTGCAGCCGGTGACGACGTACGCATTGTCGATCTTGCCGAACGTGCGGCACCGGCTGGGCTGACTGACCACGACTTCTGGCTGATCGACGATTGGACACGCGATCCGTATGTGCTACAGCGACAGGGGCGAGTTCATAGGAGCTGAGCCGTCCCCCGACGGCGACCTGGTCGGGTATCGGCGGGCCAGGGACGCGGCGATCGCGGCGTCCGAGCCATTCCCGACCTGGTGGGCTCGCCATCGCGAGGAGTGGAGGGTCAACCACAGCGCATGACGACCAACCCAACACCGTCAGCCGCGCGTGACCCGGGTGATCGGGCGTGGCTGGCGCGTGCTCTGCGCGAAGGTGCCGGCCGATCAGGTCGATGAGGCGGTGCGGGCGCGGATGACCGACAGCAGCTCGTCGATGATGGGCCTGCCCGGTTCGTGTTGGTGATGACCGAGGGTGCGCTGCGGTGGCAGCCCGCCTCGGCGTCGCTTATAGCCGACCAGGTTGACGCAGTCACCGGACTGCTCGGCCATCCAAACCTGCCCGTTGGGATCGTCCCGTGGACGACTCCGGCGCGGTTCTTTCCGCGTCACGGCTTCCAGGTGTATGACTCCGACGCGGTGGTCCTGGGAACCGAAACCGCCACCGCAACACTGACCGGTGCAGCCGACGTCGCCGCGTACGAGGAGCTGTTCGCCTCGGTTGAGGCAGTCGCGTCCTTCGGCGAGGAAGCCAGGGACCATCTGGCACGCATCGCCGCCGAGTACCGTGCGCTGGCTGGCGAGCGTTAGGCCAGGGCGGGGGCCGAAGGGATCTGACTTTCCCCCGCTCGCCTCGACGACAGATCGTGGTCACGGTCCGCCGACCGTCGAGACACCGGGCCCAGCTGGCCACGTCGCCCAGTAGCGAGGGGCCGTCCGCTGCGGGTTGATTCGCGCGGACGGCCCCTCGGGATGATCGCCTGGGAGTCTGAGTCGACTACCGGCGACCACCCGGAGGTGCCATGCGCCTACGGAGGGGCTGCGACTGGTGGCGAACCACCAGGAGCCCGTTCCGCCGGCTCAGCCGGTTGGGGCTGATTCGCACGGCTCCTCCCAAACATCTCGCCACTACCGAGTGCACCTCCATAACGCCAGATATCATCGGGCGAGGCAACCCCTTTTGCCCGGGAGCGAAGCCTTGCTCCCGGACCGATACCAAGTGCCAGGAGCCCGGCGCCGAGCAGTACGGCCGAGCCCAACGGCGTGACCGGAAGCACGACGAGCCTCGCGCCGCCGCCGACCAGCTGACCGCCGAACCCGGCCGCGGACAGGCCGAGCACACCAAGTACCGAGGCCAGCATCCCCATGCCGACCGAGAGTCGCGGGATCGCGGCGACCGGCTCGGCCCGGTGCCGATCGGCCCACCGGAAGCTCGCGACCAGCACTGCCGTGGTCAGCGCGGCCACGCCCACCCAGGCCACCCGTTGCACCCACCAGGCGCGGGAACCGACCGGAGCGTCCGGCAGACCAACCAGGAGCAGACCGCCGGCGGCGACGAACATGCCGGTCAGGTGCCACAGGAACGCGGTCATGGCGATCCCGTTCGCGCGCACCACGGCGAGCCACACCCGTGGCCGGACCAGCCAGCGGCGGGCTGCCGGGCGGACCAGCATGGCCAACCCGATCAGCCAGGCGGCCTGGCACAGCAGAGCGAGTGTCGGCGGCGCCATGTTGGAGATCCGCTCGCCGGGCAGTCCGACCATCGACACCGGATACGGCCCGAGTGTGGTGAGTGCGGCCAACCCGGTCAGACCGCCGGCCGCCAAGCTGCTCACGACCCATGGCCGGTCGAGCCGGTGGTCCGCATACCAGAACCCGAGCTGATGCACGACGAGCCAGACCAGCGCGACGTTGAGATAGCCCACCTCGGTCCAGCCGTACCCGATCCGGAGGTAGTCCACCGCAGCGACCCCGACAAGCAGCAGCGGCAGCGCGGTCGCCCCGTGCCGACCGCGATGCCAGCGCAGCATCGCCGGAGCCGCCGTGATGACGCCGAGGTACACCCCGACGAACCACAGCGGTTGCGCGACGACCCGGCTCGCGATGGCGGCCAGCCCGTGATCCTGGCCACTGCGCTCTAGACCGATCGCGATCACGATCCAGCACGCGACGAAGATCGAGGTGGGCAGCAGCAGCCGGCCGGCCCTGATCCGGACGAACTCGGCGTAACCAAGCCCGCGCCGGCGCAAGGAGTCCAGCGCGACCGCGTGCGAGAACCCGCCGACGAAGAAGAACAGCGGCATGACCTGCAGGAGCCAGGTGGCCGGCTGTAGTGCGGGCAGCAGAGCCAGTGCGTTAGTGGCAACCGGACCGTGCGGTCCCGCGATCACGACCGCCATCAGCCAATGACCCAGAATCACCACCCCGAGCGACCCGGCCCGGAGCAGGTCGACGTAGCGATCGTGATCCGCCGGGGTCTGGGTGGCGAGCTGCGTCGCCGAAAGCGTGGCCATGCCGCCAAGCGTTCGCCCTCGCCGGTCGGCGGGCCTGAGCACACGTACTCAGAGGCGGGTTCGCCACCTACTCAATAGCCGCTATCGGGAACGACGCGTAGTCACCTCGATACGTCGAGTAACTGGACGGTGTGACCCAGCCCACGTTCTGGGTGTGACCTGGCCCACTTTCCCGTAATTTCAGGCATTTCCGGCCCGTGAGCCAGGTCACCGCGGTGTTGTGAGCTGGCTCACCGCAACTCAGTGACCGGCGCCACAACGATCGGAAAAAGTGCGCGATCTGCCTCACATTTACGCGGCAAACCAGGCTGAATGCGGTCACAACGCACCTACGTTGGGTGTCCGTGCCTGAGCCAAGTGCTTGGGCACGCAGCAACCCCAGCGAGGTGATACGCCATGGATCGCCGTGATCCTCAGCAGCCGGAAACCCAGCAGGACGCCCGCGGACGGATCGAGACCTCGATTCGTCGCTTCATGGAAACTCCCGGACGCAACCGGACGCTCGCGCTCGTCGCGGCCGGCCTGGTCGTGCTCCTTATTGCCGGTGTCGCGGTCTTCTCCGCGCCGTCGGATAAGTCCCCGACCTCCGCCACCCGGACCGGTGCGGAGCCGACGACCTCGGCTCCGAGCCCGACCGAGACGCGTGAGGAAGAGGAGAAGGCCGACCGTTCCCGCGCCGCCGGGTACACCTCGGCCGAGATCGCCGTCAACGAGCTGCCCGATCTGGCTCGGGAGATGCTCCCGACCATCCAGGCCGAGCTGGCCGAGCAGTGCCCGGCCCTCCCGGTCGAGTGGGTGCTCGCCCAGGTGAACGCGGAGAGCGGTTGGGATCCGCGGAACTGGACCGATGACGTCAACGGCGGTACCGCCGGTCTCTACCAGATCAACGAGGAAGAGTGGGTCGACCTCGGTGGTAAGGACTGGAACGTGTCCGCGCACGTGAAGCCGCCGCGTGACCACGCGGTCTGGAAGCCGGAGGAGACCATCAAGCGCGGCATCAAGCTGATGTGCGGTCACCTGACCAACATGACCGACTACCTGAAGGACAGTGACAAGGACATCAGCCCGCTGGACGCGATGATGGTCTGCCACATCGCGGGCTGCGGCCGGGTGACCCAGTCCGACACCGGGTTCCCGTCGGTCGGCGAGGTGGGCTGCGGTGGCAACTGCGTGCGACTGATCAAGCAGTACCGCGGCAACATCTACGACTACCTGGGTGACTTCACCCTCGGTGAGTTCCACAAGTAAGGCGAGCTCAACAACTCGATATAGCACCACCACGTAGGTGGCCCGGTACCCGAGAGGTACCGGGCCGCTTGCGTTCCCGGGTGAGCGAGCTAGCGCAGGATCTGGGCGAGCTCGGTGGCCCAGTAGGTGAACACCAGGTCGGCGCCGGCCCGGCGGATCGAGGTCACGGTCTCCACGATGGCGCGCTCCCGGTCCAGCCAGCCGTTGGCCGCGGCGGCCTCGACCATCGCGTACTCCCCCGACACCTGGTAGGCGGCGACCGGCACGGTGACCGCATCCCGCACCTGCCGCACCACGTCGAGGTAGGACAGCGCTGGTTTGACCATGACGATGTCGGCGCCCTCGGCGACGTCCAGCTCGACCTCGCGCAGCGCCTCGATACCGTTGCTCGGATCCACCTGATAGGTCCGGCGATCGCCGACCAGCGAGGACTCGACCGCCTCCCGGAACGGGCCGTAGAACGACGAGGCGTACTTGCTGGCATACGCGAGCAGCACCACGTCGTACCGGCCGGCCAGATCCAGCGCCGACCGCACCGCCCCTACCTGGCCGTCCATCATGCCGCTGAGGCCGAGCACGGCCGAGCCGGCGGCCGCCTGCACCAGCCCCATCTCCGCGTAGCGGGCCAGGCTCGCGTCGTTGTCCACCGTGCCGTCCGGGCCGAGCACCCCACAGTGCCCGTGTGAGGTGTACTCATCCAGGCACAGGTCGCTCATCACTACGGTGGCGTCGCCGACCTCGGCGACCACGTCCCGCAATGCCACCTGCAAGATCCCGTCCGGATCGGTCCCGGCCCGGCCGAGCGGGTCCTTGCTTGACTCCTCCGGCACCGCGAACAGCATCAGGCCGCCCACCCCGGCACCGACCGCCTCAGCCGCGGCCTTGCGCAGCGACTCCCTGGTGTGCTGGACCACGCCTGGCATCGAGCGGATCGGCACCGGTTCGGCCGCGCCTTCCTTGACGAACATCGGCAGCACCAGATGCCGCGGCTCGATCGAGGTCTCGGCAACCAGCCGGCGCAGCGCGGGCGTGCTGCGCAGCCGGCGCGGCCGCTCAACCGGGTACGGGCTCATCCGCTCGCCTCCTGCTCCAGCCATGCTTGGCCTGCTTGGCCTACTTCGCCTACTTGGCCTTCCGGCGGGCCGCCGGGCGGCGCTCGCTCGGTCGGGTCACCGGCTCGCCGGCCTCGGTCAGCGCCAGCCGCCTGGCAGCACCGTACTCGGCCAGCGCCTCGGCCACCGCGGAAACCGACGGCTCGGCCGCCAGCACGTCCACCCGCAGGCCGTGCTCCTCGGCGGTCTTCGCGGTCTGCGGGCCGATGCACGCGATCACCGTCGAGGCATGCGGCTTGCCCGCGATCCCGACCAGGTTGCGCACCGTGGACGAGGAGGTGAAGACCACCGCGTCGAACCCGCCACCCTTGATGGCCTCGCGGGTCGGCGCCGGCGGCGGGGTGGCCCGCACGGTCCGGTACGCGGTCACGTCATCGACCTCCCAACCCAGATCGATCAGGCCGGCCACCAGCGTCTCGGTGGCAATGTCCGCCCTGGGCAGGAACACCCGGTTGATCGGGTCGAACACCGAGTCGAACGGCGGGAAGTCCTCGAGCAGGCCGGCCGCGGACTGCTCACCGGCCGGCATCAGGTCGGGCTTGATGCCGAAGTCGCGAATCGCGGCGGCGGTGGCCTCGCCGACCACGGCCACTTTGATGCCGGCGAACGCGCGGGCGTCCAGGCCGTACTCCTCGAATCGCTCGCGGACTGCCTTGACCGCGTTCACCGACGTGAACGCGACCCACTCGTAGCGCCCGGTGACCAGGCCCTTGATCCCGCGCTCCATCTGCTGCGGGGTGCGCGGCGGCTCGACCGAGATGGTGGGCACCTCTTCCGGCACGGCACCGTATCCGCGCAGCTGCTCGGACAGCGCGCCGGCCTGCTCCTTGGTCCGCGGCACCAGCACCCGCCAGCCGAACAGCGGCTTGGTCTCGTACCAGGACAGCGCGTCCCGGTGCTTGACCACCTCGCCGACCACGGTGACCACCGGGCCGGTCAGCTTCGCGGCCCGGACCGCGGCGGCGACCAGCTCCAGGGTCGAGGCAACCGTGCGCTGCTCGGTGGTGGTGCCGCCGGCGGTAAGCAGCACCGGCGTGCTCGGCTTGCGACCGGCCGCGATCAGCGCCTTGGCGATCTCACCGATCGAGCCGATCGCGTTGGCGATCACGAGCGTGACGTTCGGGTCGACGTGCCTGTCCCAGTGCGGACCGTTGGCGGCGTCGACGATGCTGACGTCGTGCACCGAGCGCGAGGTCAGCGGGACCCCGGCGTACTCGGGCACCGCGGTCAGCGATGGCACCCCTGGCACGATCTCGAACGGGATCCGGGCCTTGGCACAGGCCGCCGCATCTTCCACCAGGGAGCCGTCAAGCGCCGGGTCACCGGCGTAGAGCCGGACCACCCGCTTGCCCTGCCGAGCGGCTTCGACCAGCAGCTTGGCCCGGGTGGCATGCGCCAGCGGCTCGCCGCCCTGGCCCTGCGCCGCCTCGATCAGCTCAGTGTCGGGCTCGACGTAACGGGAGACCCAGGAACCGCACGCCTGCTGGTCGAGCACGACCACATCGGCGGACCGCAGCAGCTCGACCGCGCGGACGGTGAGCAGCTCCGGGTCGCCCGGGCCGGCACCGACCAGCGCAACGCTGCCGAGTGGCTTCTTCTTCATGGTTCTCGGGCTCACCTGGGACGCTCCTGCATAAGACCGGTCGCGCCCCCGTCGAGCATCGCGGCCGCGAGCCGCCGGCCAAGACCGACGGCGTCGGTGGGGAAACCGGTGTCGGACATTCGTACATTTGCCGAGCCGTCCGCTGCCGCCACCACGGCACGTAGGTATAGCTCGGGACCTTCCTCGTTGTCGACCAGCTCGGCATACGCCCCGACCGGCGCCGAGCAGCCGGCCTCCAGCGTGGCCAGCAGCGACCGCTCGGCGGCCACCGCGGCCCCGCTGGCGGGATGATCGAGACTGCCCAGTGCGGCGAAGATCGCTGCGGCTTGGTCGCTGGTAGCCGGGTCCAGGCACTCGACCGCGAGCGCGCCCTGGCCGGGTGCCGGCACCATGATCGACAGGTCGAGCACCTCGGTGGCCTCATCGAGGCGGCCCAGCCGCTCCAGCCCGGCCCGGGCCAGCACCACGCCGTCCAGCTCACCGCTGGTCACATAGCCGATCCGGGTGTCGACGTTGCCCCGGATCGCGGTCACATCCAGGCCGAGGCCGAGCGCGCGGAGCTGGGCGGCCCGGCGTGGCGACCCGGTGCCGATCGTGGCGCCGGGAGGAAGATCGGCGAGCTTCTGCCCGTCCCTGGCCACCAGCACGTCGCGCGGGTCGGCCCGGCGCGGCACCGCGGCGATGATCAAGCCGGCGGCCGGCGCGGTGGGCAGGTCCTTATAAGAATGGACAGCCAGGTCGACCTGGCCGGCGTAGAGCGCCTCGCGGAGCGCGCTGACGAACACCCCGGTCCCGCCGATCTTGGCCAGCGGTTCCCTGGACACGTCGCCGTGCGTGGTGATCTCGACGAACTCCACCGCGCGTCCGGTGGCCGCGGTGATCGCCTCGGCGACCAGGGTGGACTGGGCGAGGGCGAGGGCACTGCGCCTGGTGCCCAGCCGCAGCGGTGCAGTGATCGAACCCAACGTGCTCATTCGGTGCCCCCATCGATCACATCGGCCGCCACATCGGTGCCCGCCACATCGGCCTCCACCAGATCGGCCTCGACCAGGTCGGCCTCGATCATGTCGGCGCGGCTGACCGCCTCGACGCGGGCCAGATCGAGGTCGAACAGTTCGCGCAGCGCCTCGGCGTAGTCCCGACCGGCCAGCTGCCCGGCCAGCTCCTTGACCCGCACGGTCGGGCCGTGCAGCAGCTTGCCGACCACTCGGTGCACGGTCTGGGCGATCTCGGCGCGATCTTCTTGATCCAGCTCTGGCCGCCGGGCGGACAGCCGCTTGAGCTCGCGGTCGACCAGATCCGCGGCCATCGACCGCAGCGCGACCACGGTCGGCACGACCTGGGCGGCGCGCTGCATCGAGGAGTAGACCGCGACCTCCTCGCCGACCACCCGGCGGACCGCGTCCACGCTGGAGGCGGCCGCCTGGGCCGCGCCGGTCCGGGAGATCAGATCCAGGTCGACCAACCGCACCCCGGGCAGCTCGCGCACCTCGGGATCGGTGTCCCTGGGCAACGCCACGTCCAGGATGGCCAGCGGCCGGTCCGCGGGCCGGCCGGCAGTGGCGGTCCGGACCTGCGCGAGCGTCAACACCCGCTGCCGCGCCCCGGTGCAGGTGACCACCACGTCCGCGGTCGCCATCGCCGCAGCAAGATCATCCGGTTCGAACCGGATTGCCGTGCCGCCGACCTGGTCGGCCAGCCGCTGCGCCCGCTCGACGGTCCGGTTGGAGATCACCAGCTCGGTGGCGCCGGCCTGGCGCAGCGTGGCGGCGGCCAGCGCGCTCATCGACCCCGCGCCGATGACCAGGGCTCGGGCTCCGGCCAGCGGGCGATCGAGCAGGTCGAGCCCGACTCCGATGATCGACCGGCTGACCCGATCGATGTCGGTCTCCGTGTGCGCCCGCTTCCCGATCCGCAAGGCCTGCTGGAACAGCTCGTTGAGCACCCGGTCGGCGGTCCCGACCTCCTGAGCGCGGGCCAGCGCGGCCCTGACCTGACCGAGGATCTGCCCCTCGCCGACGACCATGGACTCCAGGCCGCAAGCGACCGAGTACAGGTGGGCCACCGCGCGCTGCTCGTAATGGACGTACAGATAAGGAGTAAGCCCGTCCAGTGGGATCCCGGTGTGCCTGGCCAGCAGTTCGGAGATCTCGGCCAGCCCGGCATGGAACCGGGCCGCCTCGGCGTACACCTCGACCCGGTTACAGGTCGCCAGCACCACGGCCTCGGCCAGGTGCTCGGTGTCCGCGGCGTCCTGGAGCAGCTTCGTGCCGGCGTCACCGGAGAGGGCGACCAGCTCGAGCACGCTTACCGGCGCGGATTGGTGCGACAGTCCGACGACTAGGACACTCATGCTTCCACCGCCTGGGGATAGCCAGTCTCCCCGGCGAGCGCCGGTTTTGCCGCACCCGAGCCGGCGGCACGCCCAGGAACCGCCGCCAGGGCGGCGAGCGCTCCACCGTTGGCCTTGCGCTGCTCGTGGAAGGCCAAGATCTGCAACTCGATGGACAGGTCGACTTTGCGCACCTCGACCCCCTCCGGGACCGCCAGCACGATCGGCGCGAAGTTGAGGATGCTGGTCACCCCGCAGGCGACCAGCCGGTCGCAGACCGCCTGCGCGGCCGCGGCCGGGGTAGCGATCACCGCGATGTCCACCTGCTGAGCGGCCAGCACGGTCTCGAGCTCGTCGATCGGCGTCACGGTCCGGCCGCTGATCACTTCGCCCACCCGGGTCTCGTCCGCATCCAGCAGCGCGATCACCCGGAAGCCGCGGGACGCGAAGCCGCCGTAGTTGGCCAGGGCGTGACCGAGATTTCCGACACCGATGATCGCCACGGCCCAGTCCTGGGTGAGTCCGAGCTCCCGGGAGATCTGGTAGATCAGGTACTCGACCTCGTAGCCGACCCCACGGGTGCCGTAGGACCCGAGGTAGGACAGATCCTTGCGCAGCTTGGCCGAGTTCACCCCGGCCGCGGTCGCCAGCTCCTCGGATGAGGCGGTGCGAGCGCCGCGTTCTGCCATCCCGCTCAGCGCCCTGAGATACACCGGCAGCCGAGCGACGGTGGCGTCCGGGATCCCCCGGGCGGTGCGGCTGGTGCGAGCGGCGGACACGAGTCTCCTGTGGCCCCTGGAAGGCGTCGTGGTATGCAGCCTAGGGGTTTGTGAACTGACGCACAAAGTCGACGATGGAGCCGAGATCGTTTGAACCGGACACCAAGTCGGCAGCGCGCGGTCAACCGGTCAGCGCGCGCCGCAGGCGATCTTCGGAGACGTGCCAGAAGTCGTGCTGCCGGCCGTCCACGAACGTCACCGGGATCTCGTCCCGGTAGGAGTCGAGCAGCGTCTGATCGGTGGTGATGTCGATCTCGGTCCAGCCCGTAGCCAGCTCGGTGCACACCTTGGCGATCACGGTCCGGGCGTCGTCGCACAGGTGGCAGCCCGGCCTACTGAGCAGAGTCACCCGGGCAGGTGCCGGCGGGGTCGGCGCGATCATGCCGGTTGCTCCGAAGCGTTGCGCTGGTCCTGCTCGGCGCGCAGCCGGGCCTTGGCCACCTTGCCGGTCGCGGAGTGCGGGAGCTCGTCCACGACCGCCACGATGGTCGGCCGCTTGAACCTGGCCAGTCTCGGCTCGCAGTGCGCGATCACCTGCTCGGGGAGGACCCGGGTGCCAGGGCGCGGCACCACGAACGCCTTGACCGCCTCGCCGGTGGTCGGGTGCGCAATCGCGACGACCGCGGCCTCGAGCACGTCCGGATGGCTGAGCAGCACGTCCTCGACCTCGCGCGGATACACGTTGAAGCCGCTGACCAGGACCAGCTCCTTGCGCCTGTCCACCAGGAACAGGTCACCGTCTTCGTCCGCATACGCGACGTCTCCGGTGGACCACCAACCGTCCGGCCCCGGCCCGTCGGACCCGTCCGGCCAGTAGCCGGAGAACAGGTTTGGACCGCGGATCTGGATCTCGCCGGGATCGCCGTCGGCAACCGGCTCGCCGGCCTCGTCGACCAGCCGGATCTCGACCCCGGGTACGGGTCGCCCGATCGAGCCCGGCTTGACCTGGTCGGAAGCCAACGCGCTGGTGGCCACCGGTGCGGTCTCGGTCAGGCCGTAGCCCTCGTACACGGTCAGCCCGGTCGCGGTGTGGACCTGCTCGAGCACGGCTGGCGACAGCGGCGCCGAGCCGGACACCAGCAACCGCACCGTGGCAAGCGCGTGCCGCAGCCCTTCCCGGTCGGCCCAGGCGGCGTACATCGCCGGGGCACCGGGCACGTTCGTGATCTCGTGCGCTCCGATCAGCGCCAGAGTGGAGTCCGGGTCGAAGCGCTCGGACAGGATCCCGGTCGCACCGGTGGCGAACAGCGGGCCGAGCACGCCGTTGAGCGCATAGAGGTGGAACAGCGGCAGGGCCAGCAGAACCACGTCGTCCGGTCGCATCGGCGCCGGCTCGAGTGCGAGGGTCGCCTCGATCGAGGCGAGCAGCGCGCGGTGCGAGAGCATCGCGCCCTTCGGAGCGCCCGAGGTGCCGGAGGTATAGGCGATGACGGCGAGCTCGGCGGCGCCGGCCTGCTCAGCGTCGGTGAGCGCGGGATCGGTGCCGGCCAGCTCCCGCCATTCGTCCGAGCCGACCTCCAGCACCCATACATCGGCGGCCGCGGCACGCGCGGTCTCGGCCGCGGCCGGCTCGGCCACCACCACCCCGGCGCCGCTGTCGGCCAGCACCCGGCGGACCTCCGGCTCGGTGTAGCCGTTGTTCACCGGCACCGCCACCAGCCCGGCGCGCAACGTGGCCAGGTAGCCGGCAACGAAGTCCACCGAGTTGCCGAGCAGGAGCGCGACCCGTGCTCCGGCCGGCTGCCGGGACCGCAGCCCGGCAGCGAGCGCACTGACCAGCCGGTCCAGCTCGGCCCAGCTGATCTCGCGCTCCGATGCCGGTGCCACCAGAGCGGTCCGGTCCGGGTGCGCCTGCGCGGTCCGGCGCAGCAGCTGTGCCACGTTGCCGACGTTGCCGATCACGTCGTGGAGTCTGGCACAGCAGGCATCGGTGCGTCCTGGCTACGCTGGGCGACATGCGGCGAAGTGCGGCATTCTTCGATCTGGACAACACGTTGATGAAGGGCTCGTCCCTCTTCCACGTGGCCCGTGGCCTGTACGCCAAGAAGATCATCAGGAATCGCGACCTGGCCAAGTTCGCCTGGCGGCAGGCGCATTTCCGGCTCGGTGGCCGGGAGCGGTCCGGCCACATCCACAGCACCCGGCAGGACATGCTGGCCGGCATCGAGGGTCAGGACGCGAGTGAGGTCAAGACGGTGCTCGCCGGGCTGGTCGACCAATATCTGCTGCCCAGGGTCTGGCCAGGCACCCAGGAGATCGCCGAGGCACACTCGGCTGCCGGTCAAGAGGTATGGCTGGTCACGGCGAGCCCGGTCGAGGTGGCCACCGTCCTGGCCGATCAGTTGGGCTTCACCGGGGCGCTCGGCACCGTGGCAGAAGTGCACGCCGGCACCTACACCGGTCGGCTGTCCGGAGACCTGTTGCACGGTCAGGCCAAAGCGGACGCGGTCCGGCAGCTCGCCGCGGAACGCGACCTGGACCTGACGACCTCGTCGGCGTACAGCGACTCGGCGAACGACATCCCGATGCTCGAGCTGGTCGGCCATCCGTACGCGGTCAATCCGGACGGCAGGCTGCGCGACCACGCGAAGCAGCGCGGCTGGCCGGTGCACGACTACCGCACCGGGCGGAAGGCAGCCGCGGTCGGCATCCCGGCCGCGGCCGGCACCGGAGCCGTAGCGGGCGTGCTTGCCGCACTCGGCGCTCGGCGCCGCCGGCGAAGCACCACCACCACCCCATCCGACTAGGACCGGGCTCGGATCGCCCAGCCGGGGGCACCGGTAGCGGCCGGTCACGACGCTATGTAATTGGCCGTTCGCTAGCCCCTACCAAGATCGTCACAACCGGTAGCGGGGTATTTGCAGTGCGTGGGTGAATCGGCGTACAGGTCCTTGATCAGCCCCTAGCATGAGCCGAATGGATCTCGTCGCTGTCCGCCCGGCAGCACCTCTGTGGGGGGTCGGTGACCCGAACCACTGACCCCAGTAGCACCGGGCTGCGCGCGCTTCGGCTCGCGCTGCTCGCGTTTCTGGATCTGGCCCCGCACCCGCTCGCCGTTGCGGGCGCTGCCGGGCTTGGGCCGGGCGCGGCGGACCGCTACGCCATGGCGGTGGAGACCGAGGCCGGTGGCTGGCCGACCGACGGCGGCTGGCCAACCGGATCCGGGTCGCTGCGGGGCTCCCGGGCCACCGTGCCCGGTGCTCGCGAGCGCAAGCCGTCCGGTCGGGCCGGATCGGGCCGGACCGGTCGCGGCCGGGCCAACCAGGACAACGAGGCCGAGACCCAGCGCATCGTCGCGCTGGTCGACCTGGCCCGGGACGGTGACCCGCACGCGTTCGGGCAGCTCTACGAGAAGTACGTCGAGGCAGTACACCGGTTCATCTACTACCGGGTGAACGACCCGGCGCTGGCCGAGGACCTGACCTCGGACACGTTCTACCGGGCGCTGAAGCGGATCAGCTCGTTCACCTGGCAGGGCCGGGACTTCGCCGCCTGGCTGATCACCATCGCCCGAAACCTGGTGACCGACCACTTCAAGTCCAGCCGGGTCCGGCTGGAGCGGCCGACCGCGGAGATGCTCGACGCGGACAAGGTCGAGGACGGCCCGGAGGACGCCGTACTCGATCAGCTGGCCAACCACACCTTGATCGAGGCGGTTCGGCAGCTCAGCCCGCAGCAGCAGGAATGCGTCCAGCTGCGATTCATCCAGGAGCTTTCGGTAGCCGAAACCGCGGCGATCATGGGCAAGAACGAGGGCGCGATCAAGACTTTGCAGTACCGTGCCATGCGCACCCTCGCCCGGATCCTGCCCGAGGGGGTGCGATGACGCGACCCCACGTAACCCCAGACCCGAATCACTCGTTAGCGCAGGTGCTAGGGGCCATACGAGTACTTGTGACGGGTGAGGATTGGGGGTGCTTCCGGTGCCACTGAGTCTGGTGGAGCGTCGACGTGCGCGCGAGTTCGCGCAGGCTCTGGAGACCGGCCGCACCCGGGACCGCGACCTCGCCCCGCTGCTCGAGGCCACCGCGGCGCTGGCCGAGGCCGGCCGGAACATCCCGCCGGTCCACCCGGAGTTCCGCGCCGCGCTGCGCCAGGGCCTGCTGGACTACGGCGAGCAGCTGGCCGCGGAGCGGGCCGCTGCCGGCCTGGCCGGATCGAGCCGGGGCGTTTCCCGTCGGGCCGGTGCAGCCACCCACCCGGGCGGAACCCGCCGGCCGGTCCCGTCCCGGCCACCCACGCTCACCCCGGTCCGCCGTCGGGCCGCAGCGTTCGGGGTTGCGCTCGGCGTGATCGCCGGTGGGATGGCGACCACCGCGATGGCCGCTCAGGCCGCGTTGCCCGGGGACCGGCTCTACGGCGTGAAGCGGACCGTCGAGGACGTGCGACTCAAGCTGGCCGGGTCGGACACCGCCCGCGGTCAGCAGCACCTCGCGATGGCGAACAACCGGCTCGGCGAGGTCTCTCAGATGCTCGAGGAGTTCGGTCCGCGGCCGAGCGACCCCAAGGTCGTGGAGCGGATCGAGCACACCTTCGGCGACATGGCCGCGTCCACCGAGGCCGGCCGGGAGCTGCTCGTCGATGCGTTCGAGCACACCAGGAATCCGGCTCCGCTGGCTCGGCTGATGGAGTTCAGCCGCAGCCAGGGCCAGCAGATCCGCGGGATCGCCCCGCTGCTGCCTTACGAGGTGCAGCCGTCGCCCGGCGCCATGCTGGAACTGCTCAACGAGATCGCCACCGAGGTCACGAACCTGAGCCCGCCGTCGGTTGCGCTGCCGCAGTCGGCCGACCTGCTGCCGCTGGGCGACGGGGAGAGCGGGCCGACCTCCGGGCCGACCGGCCCGGCCGGGTCAAGCGGTGGCGGCGGATCCGGGCTGCCCATCTTCGGTGCGCCGCAGACCGTGCTGGACGGCGGCATCGGCGGCGAGAACCCTGGCGATCCAAGCGTCGGCGTCGGCGTCGAGGCCGGCGAGGGCGACGGGCCGCTGCCGACCGCAAACGCCTCGGTCGGCGTGCGCCTGCCCGGCCTGCCGTTGCCGAACGTCGGGGTCAACCTGCTCGGAATCGGCGTCAACCTCGGCGACTAGCTGTGCGATTAGCTGGGCGGTTCCATCGCTAGGACCGCCGAGCTAGGGAGCGATTGTCAGAAAGTACGGAAGTACCCGGCGCACCACGGGGATCCCCGGACCGCCACGACAATGACCGTACTTTCGGAAATCCTCGACCGGCCGGATGGGCTGCGACAGTTATCCGCTGAACGCGCCGCCGCGCCTGACCAGGAGCCGGTACAGCATGTGCTGGATCGTCTCCCGCACCTGGTTGGTCAGCTCGAACACCACCATCGGGTCGTCGATGTGGTCGGCGTACCCGTCGGTGGGGACCGGCGGACCGAACTCGATCATCCACTTGGACGGCAGCGGGATCATGCCGAGCGGGCCTAGCCAGGGGAACGTCGGGGTGATCGGCACATAGGGCAGGCCAAGCATCTTGGCCAGCGGCGGCAGGTCCGCGATCAGCGGGTAGATCTCCTCCGCGCCGACGATCGCGGACGGGACGATCGGCGCCCCGTGCCGCAGCGCAGCGGCGACGAACCCGCCACGGCCGAACCGCTGCAGCCGGTAGCGCTGGGTGAACCGCTTACCGATGCCCTTGAAGCCCTCCGGCCAGACCCCGACCAACTCGCCCGACCCGAGCAGCCGGTCCACGTCCTCGTTGCAGGCCAGGGTGTGCCCGGCCTTGCGGGCCAGGTGCGCGGTCACCGGGAGCTTGAACACCAGGTCGGCGGCGAGCAGGCGCAGATGCCGCTGCCTGGGATGGTGATCGTGGATCGCGAGCTGGGTCAGCAGCGCGTCGAGCGGGATCGTGCCGGCATGGTTGGCCACGACCAGCGCGGCGCCCTCGTCGGGCAGATGGTGCAGCCCGGACACCTCGACCCGGAAGTACTTCTCGTACAGCGGCCGCAGCAGCGGCATCAGCACGGCCTCGGTGAGCTCGCGGTCGAACCCGAAGTCGTCCACCTCGTACTCGCCGCTGATCCGGCGCCGGACGAAGGCCAGCGCACCGGCGACCCGCCGGTCCCACTCCTCGGGCAGCGCGAAGCCCCCCGGCTCAGCCATGACTCGGCTCCTGCATCGTGGCCAGCGCATCGGCCGTGCTGTACTGCGGCTGGAAGCCCAGCTCGGTGCGCATCCGGGTGGTGTCGGCAACCCGCCCATAGGTCAGCTCTGCGACCGGTGGCAGCTCGCCGCCACGGCCGACCATCGAGCGCACCCAGGACAGCATCGGCGAGGGCACCGGCACCGGAGCGCGGCCGAGCCGGCGGACCGCCTGGGACAGAAAGACCGTCCCGTCTCCGGCGACGTTGAACACGGTTGGCCGATCGGTCCGGTCGAGCTCGGCGATGGTGGTCGTGGTCAGCACGTCCACCGCGTCGTCGATGTGCAGGAACTGCAGCCGCGGGTCGAACCCGAACACGGTCGGCACCGCGGGCAGCTTGAGATGTCTGGTCAGTGCGGTGTCCGCGGTCGGGCCGGCCAGATGGGCCAGCCGCAAGATCGTGGTTTGCACGTCAGGGCGCCGCCGGGCAAACCCGCGGACATAGGACTCCATCTCGAACACGTCCCTGGAGCGGCCCGAGGTGGGCGCGTTCGCCGGGGTCATGTCCTCGGTGAACATCGCCGGATCGCGCGCGGTCGCGCCGTAGACCGCGGTCGAGGACTGCAGCACGAACCGGCGCAGCGAGGGGGCCCGCTGGCAGGCGGCCAGCAGCTGCATGGTGCCGATCAGCGCGATCTCCCGGCCGGACGAGCCGCGACCGGCGCCGGACGGCGGCTGCAACGTGCCCAGATGGACCACCGTGTCGAACTCGGTGGACTCGACCACCTTGGCGATCACCGGGCTGCGGATGTCGGCGCGGACGAACTCCACGTCACCGAGATCCTCGGCCGGCGAGGTGAGATCCACTCCGACGACCCGGCCGATCCCGTCGGCCGCCCGCAACCGGCGGGCGAGCTCGGTGCCTGGAGGGCGCGAGACACCCGTCACGAGAACCGTGCGGCTCATCGAGCGTCCCGCGAGGGAGTCACTTCTTGTTGCGGCGCTGCACCCGCGTGCGCTTGAGCAGCTTGCGGTGCTTCTTCTTGGCCATGCGCTTGCGGCGCTTCTTGATGACTGAACCCACGGGGCACCCTCGCCAATTCAAAGATCGGGATCGCGGTCGCGCAGCGGAGCCGCGCGCGAGACCGCACTAGGGTACCGGTGCGGGGCGCACAACGGTGAAACGCCTGGAATGTGACCTGGTCAGGCCACCGCGCTAACGAGGTCGCGCTATCCCGCCTCGACATAGGCGTCGCGCAAGTAGTCGTGCACGGCTTGCTCGGGAACTCGGAAGGACCGCCCGACCCGAACCGCCGGCAGCTCACCGGAGTGCACGAGCCGGTACACGGTCATCTTCGAGACCCGCATTACCGCGGCCACCTCGGCGACTGTCAGAAAGCGAACCTCTGGCAGCGGTCGATCATCCGAACTCATTCCGCACCGACCTTTTCGGGGGCGGCGCCGGCTACCCGACCGGCGCTCTACCAGGTGGAGGGGCCTGTCTTCAGAGTAGTGGCGGGTGTGTCCGGTGGGGAAGGGGTGATTTGTCGGCCTTGATCACCGGAGCCTTTGGATCACTCCGAGCGCAGCGCCACGACCGGGTCCAGCCGGCCCGCCCGGCGGGCCGGCACTACCCCGAAGAACACCCCCACCGCGGCCGAGACGCCGGCGGCCAGCACCGGCGACCACCAGGTCACCACGGCAGGTACCGGCGAGTAGGCGGCCAAAGCGGCCGACCCGGCCACCCCGAGCCCGATCCCGATCACGCCGCCGAACGTGGTCAGCAGCACCGCTTCGATCAAGAACTGGGACAGGATGTCCCGCTGCCGGGCACCCAGCGCCTTGCGCAAGCCGATCTCCCTGGTCCGTTCGCGCACCGACACCAGCATGATGTTGGACACGCCCACCCCGCCGACCAGCAACGAGATCGCCGCGATCGCGGCCAGCACGAGCGTGAGCAGGCCGAGGATGCGCCCGATTGTGCCGAGGATCTGGGTTTGGGTGACCGCGGAGAACTCCTCACCCGGATAGCGCTGCTGCAGCGCGTCGAGCAGCCGGCCCTGCAGCTCGTCGACCGCGCCGGCGGACGCCGCCTTCACAGCGAGCGCATCGATCCTGGACACGCCGACCAGCCGCTGTTGCGCGGTCACCGGGATGTGCACCTCCTCGTCCCGGTTCACCCCGAACGCCGAGCCCACCTCGCCGTAGACCCCGACGATCCGAAACCGCACGTCCGCGATCGCGATCTGGCGGCCGATCGGATCGAGGTCGCCGAACATCCGATCCGCGATCGCGGCGCCGAGCACCGCCACTCGCCGCCTGGTGTCGACGTCGGTCGCAGTCAGGTAGCGGCCCCGGGCCAGCGGCCGGTTGACCACCTGCGGCACGTTCTCGTTGGTGCCGACGACGTTGACGAACTCCTCCCTGGAGCCGACCCGGGCGAACTCCCCCGAGGTCAGCGTGACGATCACTCGGCTCGGGTCGCCGACCACCCGGCCGAGCACCGAGGCGTCGGACAGCTGCAGCCGGCTCACCGTCGGGGCCGAGCCGAGCTGGACCCGGCCGGGCACGACCAGGATCAGATTCGAGCCCAGCCCCTCGACCTGGCTCTCAACCTCCTGTTTGGCGCCGCTCCCGATAGCCACCAGCACGATCACCGCGCCCACCCCGATGATCACACCGACCATGGTCAGCGCACTGCGCAGCCGGTTGGCCCGCAGTGCGTCCAGGGCAACCCGGAATGCCTCCGCGGCCCTCATTGATCCGGCTCCGATCCGGGATCCCCGGGAAGCCGGGGCTGGACCCGGTCCCGGTTCGGCTGGTCGGAGGCGATCAACCCGTCCCTGACCCGGACGATCCGGCGGGCGTGTGCGGCGATGTCCGGCTCGTGGGTGACCAGGACCACGGCTACCCGCTGCTCCTGGTTGAGCCGGTCCAGGATCGCCATCACCTCGGCGCCGTTGCGGGTGTCCAGGTTGCCGGTCGGCTCGTCGGCCAGCAGCAGCTGCGGTCCACCGACCAGCGCCCGGGCGATCGCGACCCGCTGCTGCTCGCCGCCGGACAGCTCGGCCGGCCGGTGCGTGAGCCGGTGACCCAGCCCGACCTGCTCGAGCGCGGCGACCGCGCGACGGCGGCGCTCGGCCCGGCGCAACCCGCGATACACCAGCGGGAGCGCGACGTTGTCCACCGCGGTAGTCCTTGGCAGTAGCTGGAACGACTGGAACACGAACCCGATCATCTGGTTGCGCAGTCTGGCCAGCTCGCTGCCCGCCATCGTGGCGATGTCCCGGCCGGCCACCCGCAAGGTCCCCTCGGTCGGCCGGTCCAGGCACCCGAGCAGGTGCATGAGCGTGGACTTGCCCGAGCCGGACGGCCCCACCACGGCGAGGTATTCGCCCGGATCCACCCGGATCGACACCCCGCGCAACGCCTCCACCGCCACCCCGTCGCCGCGGTAGACCCGGGTCACTCCCTCGGCTTCGACCGCCGGCTGCTCGGTCACGGCAACCGCTTGCCCTCGGTCACCTGGTCGGCACCGGAGACCACGATCTGATCTCCGAGGGCCAGCCCGTTCAACACCTGCACCGATGCCTCACCTTGGGCGCCCAGGGTCACCGTCCGGCGCCTGGCCCGGCCGTTGTCCACCACCCAGACCGTGTCGCGCAGCCCGTCCCTAACGATCGCCGCGGCCGGCACCGCGATCGCATCGACCGCGGTCCTGACCCGCAGGTCGGCCACCGCGCTCATGCCTGGGCGGGGTGCCGGCGCGGCGCTGTCGTCGGCCATCCGGCCGGGGTCCAGGGACAGCCGGACCACGTAGGACACGCCGCCCCGGGTCGACGTGGTCGGAGCGAGCGAGACGCTGTCCACCACGGCTGGGTACACCCCACCGGGCACGGCATCGAGCTCGACGTCGGCCTGCACTCCAGGCTCGACCAGCAGCACGTCGGTCTCGTCGACCTCGGCGGCCAGCGACAGCTCGGACACGTCGATGATCGACACGAGCGGGCTACCGGTCCCCACCGGCATGCCTTGGTAGGTCGTGGTGTCCACCCCGGCACCGGACGAACCGGTCGTGCCGCCGGCACCGGTCGCCGCGCCGGAGCCGACCAGGCCGGCAGCTTCGGGTGGCAGCTGCCCGAACAGGGCGGACAGGTCGCCGGCTGGCTGCCCGGCACCGGTCGGGGCCAGGCTGACGGTGCCGGAGATCGGCGCCCGCACGGTCAGGGCGGCGACCTGCCGCCGGGCCAGGTCGAGCGCCGCCTTGGCCTGGGCGCGCTGGGCCGCGGACAGCGATCCGAGTGCTTGGGACACGCTGGCCAGCCCGGCGTTGAACTGGCTGACCGCCTGCCGGGCGTCGGCGGTCACGGCGGCGTACGCCTGCTCGGACTGCTCGATCTGGGCCAGGAACGCGTCCCTGAGCGCCGGATCGGGGATCTTCTTGGCCGCGTCCCTGGCCTGGTCGAACGCCTTGCGTGCGGCCCGGTCGGTGGCGGCCTGGGTGCGCGAGAAGTCCGCCGGCGGGATGCCGCCGACGCCGCTGCGCTGGGCCTCCCGGTAGGCGTCCCGGGCCAGGTCGAGCTGGTCTTCGGTCTGTGGCGAGTCGACGACCAGCAGGATCTGGCCCTTCCTGACCCGGTCACCGTCGTGGACCCGCAGCTCACCGACCGACCCGGGCGCCGGCGCGGTCACCGTCGCGGCGGCCCGCGCGACCACGGTGGCCGGGGCCTCGACCACCTCGACGACCGTGGCCTTGGTAACCGTACCGACCGTGATGTCCGCATCGTCGTCACCGGTGCAGCCGGTGGCGACCAGCGCTAAGAGCAGTAAGGACACCGCGGGTCGTACCGACCGGTAGCTCATTCGCCACATGGTAGGGACAGCTGGGCGAGCGGCTAACTCACGGGCGCGCGGCGGGCAGCGGCGGTGCCCTCCAGGATCGCTTCCTCCATGCTGCGCGGCGCCAGGACATCGCCGACCCGTACCGCGCCCTGGCGGTTCTCCAGCTCCGGCCAGAGCCCGTCATTGGGCACCCGACCGGCGGCGAGCACCAGCGTGCGCGCCTGCGGAAGGTCGGTGATCCGGCCGGAGAAGATGTTGCGCAGCACTGCGCGGCCGTCCGACACCACCAGCTCGGTGTGGGCGAGCAGCGAAACGCCAAGCCGGTCGATTCGGCCGAGGTACAGGTTGCGCTGATACTGGTGGATGGTCTCGCCCGGATGGGTGGCGGCCACCGCGAGCACGACCTGCCGGCCGTGCGTGGCCAGCACCTCGGCCGCGTCCAGGCCGTCCCAGCCACCGCCCCAGTCGGCAACCAGGACCGGTCCACTGACCAGCTCGGGTGCCTCGATCGCGTCCCAGGCGCTGATCAGGGTCAGATCCGTGTTCATCGGATCGGGTCGGTACGGCAGCGCGCCGGTGGCCAGGATGACCCGATCGGCGTCGTCGCAATCCTCGGCCGTGGCCGGGCTGCCGAGCCGGACCTCGACCCCGAGCCGTTCCAGCTCGGCCGCGATCCAGGCGGAGTACTTGGCCCACAACTCGCGGTGCGCCGGCGCCTTCCCGGCGATCCGGAGCTGCCCGCCGAGCTCGGGTGCGGCCTCGAACAGCCGGACCTGGTCGCCGTTCTCCGCCGCTTCCAGGGCCGCCGCGATGCCGGCCGGACCGCCGCCGATCACGACGGTCATCGGGCCGGTCGCGGCGACCGGCGCCTCAGCCACCTCGGCCACCTCGGCTGGCGTGGTCCGTTCGGCTGTCGCGACTGTCCCGGCTGGCTCGGTCGGTTCGGTCCGCTCGGCTCGGCGCGGGATGGTCCGCTCCCGACCGGTCCGGACGTTGACCGTGCAGCCGATCGGCATCCCGGCGTGGTAGTGCCCGATGCAGGCCTGGTTGCAGCCGATGCACGGAATGACGGTTCGCCCGGCGGCCGCCTTGGAGACCAGCTCGGGATCGGCGATGTGCGCCCTGGTCATCCCGACCAGATCGCAGACGCCGTCCGCGACCAGCGCCTCGGCTTGGCTCAGCTCGGTAACCCGAGTGGTAGCGATCAGCGTGACAGTGGGCGGTAGCGCCTCGCGCATCACAGCGGCGGCGCCGGCGACCGCGGCGGCCTTCGCGGGCGGGGGCGGCACGATGTAGGTGGAGCCGAGATACGTGGACGAATAGCCCAGTGCCGCGCTCACGAACTGAACCAGCCCGGTGTCCGCGATGGCCGCGGCGACCTCGGCGCATTCCTGCGCGCCGGAATGGTCGAACGCGATCTCGTCGGCAGACAGCCGTACCCCGACCGCCAGCTCCGAGCCGGCGCCGCGGCGCACCGCGAGCAGCGCCTCGGTCAGGAACCGCAGCCGTCCCTCCGCGCTGGCGGAGTAGGCGTCGGTGCGCAGGTTGGTGCGCGGGGTGAAGAACTGCGCAGCCAGGTAGCCGTGCGCGGCCGAGATCTCGATCCCGTCCAGGCCGCCATCTCTGGCCAGCTTTGCCGAGCGTTCGAAACCGGCCAGGATCTCCTTGATCTCCCGAGCGGTGATCGCTCGCGGTTCCACGTGAAACCGCTGCGTCGGCACCGCGCTCGGCGCGAGCGCCGGCGGTCGCGGCGCGGTCGCGATCTGCTCACGGCCACCGTGGAACAACTGAACGAACACACATGCACCGTGGCCGTGAATGACGTCGGCGAGCTGGCGGTAGCCGTCCACGATCGCCGGCAGGTAGCCGCACAGGGTATGCGGGGTGAGCAATCCGCTCTCGTGCACCGCGGTCGCCTCGAGGAAGATCGCCCCGATCCCGCCGGCCGCCCGAGCCGAGTGGTAGGCCACGAGGTCATCCGTGGGCAAGTGATCATGAACGAGGGTGGTCTGGTGCGCGGTCGACACGATCCGGTTACGCAGCCTGAGCTGGCCGAGCGTGTACGGGGACAGCGCGTACGGATACTGCGCCACTGCCATGACCGGGGAGGCTAGGGCCTGGCCTGGGCTTTGACCAGACCACGCCCATGGCGGGGTGAGTACAGTTCGGCCGCATGACCGTCGTGTTCCAGTTCGTCACGATTTTCCTCGGCGCGTTCTTCGCGTTCGGGCTGGAGAACCTGCGCGAGCAACGCCGGGCCAGGCGCTGGGTCCACGAATACCTGGGACATCTGTTCGCCGACCTGGAGCCGGTGCTGGCGATGGGCGTCGAGGTCCGAGCCCAACTGGTCGCGACGATCGAGGACACTCAGGCCTGGCAGCGGGCGGATCGCGCCGACCAGATCGGCGAGGCGAGCTGGCGGCGGCTGTCCGAGGTGCCCTACGCCAACGGAGTCGATCTGTCCGCGGTGCTGCGGACCGAGGCGATCACCGCGCTCGAGCAGCCAATGGCGCAGGCGCTGGCCGATGTCGAGCGGGCCAGCCGACTACTCACCTTGACCTCGGAACAGCTGGTCGCCCTTCACCAGCGGGACGTGCTACCGCTGTGGTACGAGCGGCGAGCGCCGTTGACCACGGAGGAGATCAGGCGGGTGGCGCGGCTGGAGAGCGCGCTGAGCCGGTTCATCGACGACACCGACGCCGCACTTGCCTCGGTGCGGCAATGGCTGGAGATCTACCGGATCCACACAAGTGGCGGCCGACGGTGGGCGCGCCGGCTGGCCAACCGCAGATCCGCCGAACCCGAGCGGGAGCCGCTACCAGCTGCCGCCGCCACCCCCACCGCCGCCACCTCCGGAGAACCCACCACCACTGGAGAACCCGCTGTCGGAGGAAGACACGGAGATCGGCGATCCGGCGCCTAGGTTGCCGCCCGCCGCGGTGTCGAAATCTCGCATCGCGTAGGCCATGCTGCCCGCGCTGAGCGTGTCCCTGCCGCGGTACCAGCGCTCGCTTCCCAGCTCGCGGGCGCTGAGTCCCTCGAAAACGCGGGCCCATTTCTGCACGCAGCCGAACGCGATGGCGTAGGGCAGGTACTCGGAGAAGATGTGCTGCTGCTCGGCAAAGCGGGCGCGCAGGTCTTCGGCACCCTCGTCGAACAACCGCCGGAAGCCGAGCACCCGCGAGGAGATGGCCCGGCCGCGGGCGGTGCGGGCCGGCATCCACGTCGCCGCCAGCAGCAGTGCCAGCCCGGTGAGAACAAGCGCGATGGGCACCAACCCGAACTTGGTGGTTGCCGCGACCACCCCGGTCGCGACCAGCCCAAGCACCGTCAGCACACCGCCCGCGATCCGCCAGCCGAGGCGGACCCGGTCCGGCCGGGCTCGATACCAGCGCTTGGCGATCATCGACCGGTAGAGCTCCTCCTGGACCTTCGTGAGATCGGACGCGAAGCTGCCCTTCAGCTCGGACAGCCGCACGTCCCCGCCGCGCGTGAACAGGGCAAGGTAGAGCCGGCGCTCGTAGCTCTGCAACCGCTCCACGCCGCCGGACTTGGCGGCCCCCTCGCTCTTCTTGATGAGCCGGTAGTCGCCGAGTCTCCATTTCCCGGAAGCCGCCGAAACCTCCTCGATCTCCAACCACCCGCGCACCGCAAGATCCACGATCGTAGCGGTCACGTCGGCCATATCGGCCCGTTCGTCGAGCAGCGTGCCCATCTCGCCGGGCCGGATCCCGTCCGGCGGGACGTATTCGACCGGAACCCGGTCCCGCCGAAGCGGCGCTCGCTGCTCGGCCCCGTCCGCGTTCCCGAACGCGGCGTCAACCACCCCGCCGGCGAACTGCCGGTCCCGACCACGGGCCCACGCCAGCCCCAGCACCCCGCCCACCCCGAGCACGGTCAGGCCGGCGGCGAGCGGGATCGTGGTGGAATCCGCGGTGAACGCCCGAGCCAGGGTGTGCCGTTCGACCAATAACGGCACCGGCGGCGGCGAGATCGTGCCGCGCGGCAGGGCCAGCACGACGGTCAATCCGGACAGCGGGGCCAGACCGGACTGGGCGAATCGGGCCGTGGCGCCGGCCATACCGTGCTCGTCGCAGCGCATCCGGCTGCCGGCCGGGCCGGCAAAGCAGGTCACATAGAGGATTCCGGCCGGCGCGGAGACCTGGACCGAGGCGCGCTCGATCGGCACCTCCCAGTTCAGGCCGATCGCGTCCCAGCTCAGCTCGTCGTGCTCGGGGAACCCGCGCATCCCGCCCTCGACCAGATACCGGATCGTATAGGTGTGCAGGCCATCGATCGTGCGGTCCGGATCGCCGATCCGTAATCGCAGGTAGCTCCCCTCGTGCGAGATGTCGACCTGCGCCGTCAGCCCGTCGGCTCTAACATCCCGCACGGTGATCGGGTACCGCCGGTCGTAGGTGGCGTCGTAGTGCTCACGCTCGGGGATGTCGCGGAAGATGCCGTGCCGCTGGTTGAAGCTGAAGTCATAGCTGATCCGCTCGGTGATCTCCAGCGAACCGTCGGCAGCGATGATGATGGACACGGCGTAGTCCTGGATCTGCTCCCCTCGGGACTGCGCGTGTGCCGGACCGGACGCCGCGGCGGCCAGCGCGAGCGGGACCACAATGATTAAGCCGGCGAGGCCGGCCAGCCGCACGAAACGAGGCGCGCGCACCCCAGGATTGTGGCACGCGGTCAGCCGGGCCGCCCGACCTGCGTTTTCAATTAACCCGAGGCCAGGGCGTGTCTCCTAGGTCTTGCCGGATGCGGGCGGCGTCCAGGGGATGGCTGGCAAGGCGGAGAAGGAGCCGATAGTGGCACTATCGGCGACGACGACAACGCCGCCAGCCGTCAGCTGGGCGGCGATCCGGACCGGCAAGACCTAGGAGATACGCCCTAGCTCGCGGGCCCGGTCTCTGGCGGCCTCGATCGCGGCCAGGAACGCGGCCCGGACCCGGTGGTTCTCCAGCTCCCTGATCGCGTTGATCGTGGTGCCGCCCGGCGAGGTGACCGCCTCCCTGAGCTTGACCGGATGCTCGCCGGAGTCGCGCAGCATCACCGCCGCGCCGATCACGGACTGCACGATCAGGTCGTGCGCAACCGTGCGCGGCAGACCGAGCAAGATGCCCGCATCGGTCATCGCCTCGACCAGATAGTAGAAGTACGCCGGGCCGGAACCGGAGAGCGCGGTCACCGCGTCCTGCTGCGACTCGGGCACCCGCAGCACCTTGCCGACCGGCGCGAGCAGCTCCTCGGTCCGGCGCAGGTGCTCCTCGCCGGCATGCGCTCCGGCCGAGATCGCGCTCATCGCCTCGTCGACCAGCACCGGGGTGTTCGACATCACCCGGACTACCGGGACCCCGTCGGCCAGCCGGTGCTCGATGAACTCGGTCGGGATACCGGCGGCCACCGAGATGACCAGCCGGTCACCCGGGATCCACGGCCCGAGCTCGTCCAGCAGCGTGGCCATGTCCTGCGGCTTGACCGTCACGATCAGGGTGTCGGCGGCCTTCGCGGCGTCGATGTTGGACACCGCTTCCACCCCGTACCGCTGCTGCAGCAGCTCCCCCCGGTCCGGCCGGCGTGCGGTCAGCAGCAAGTCACCAGGCGGCTTCCCGGCCCGCAGCATCCCCGAGAGCAGAGCTTCGCCCATCTTGCCGGCGCCGAGCACGGCCACCCGTTGCGTCATGAGGTCGTGTCTCCTAGATCTTGGTGGAGGTGGGCGCCGATCCAGGCGCGACCCCACGCCGCCTCGCTCATCCCTTGGTCAACAACGCCCGAATGAAGAACGAGACGTTGGACGGTCGCTCGGCCAGCCGGCGCATGAGATAGCCGTACCACTGCTCGCCGTAGGGCACGTATACCCGAACCGTCTCGCCGGCCCGGGCCAACCGGCGCTGTTCGTCCGGCCGGACCCCATAGAGCATCTGGTACTCGTAGCTGCCCTGCTCGCGGCGGTTCTGTGCGGCCAGCACGCCGGCGATCTCGATCAGCCGGGGGTCGTGGGTGGCCACCATCGGATAGCCAGGCCCGGCCATGAGCACCTTCAGGCACCGCACGTAGGACCGGTCGACCGCGGCACTGTCCTGGTAAGCAGCGGATTCCGGCTCGTTGTACGCGCCCTTGCACAGCCGGACCCGGGAGCCGGCCACCGCCAGGTCCCGGCAGTCGGCCTCGGTCCGGTACAGGTAGGACTGCAGCACCGCGCCGGTGCTCGGGAAGTCCTTGCGCAGGTCGGCCAGGATGCTCAGGGTCGAGTCGGTGGTGGTGTGGTCTTCCATGTCCAGGGTGACCGTGGTGCCCGTTCGGGTGGCCGCCGTACAGATCGCCTGAGCAAACTCCAGCGCGATCTTCTCGCCGTCGCCGGGCAGCGCCTGCCCGATTGCGGACAGTTTCACCGACACCTCGGCGGCGCCGGTCAGTCCGGCGTCGGACAGCTTGGCCAGCAGGTCGACGTACGCGTCCCGGACCGCCTCGGCGTGCGCCCGGTCGAGCGTGTCCTCGCCGAGATGGTCGACGGTGACCTTGAGATCGTCCTGGATCAGCGCCTGGCTGGCCCGAACCGCGTCGTCCGGTCCGTTTCCGGCCACGAACCGGGTCACCACATTGCGGGAGATTGGTGCGGTCTCCACCAGATGCCGTACTCGCTCCGAGCGCGAGACGGACAGCAACGCACGGCCAAGCACGGGCACAACCTCCTCGACGGCGCAGACCTTATCGACCTGCGCCGTCCAGGCTACGCAATCCCACCAGCCGGCGGCGTCCTCCGGGCGGGCCTGATCGCCTAGGCCGTTCGCCCGGGCGTGGCCGCCAGGTCAGGAACGGCGGCGCCAGACGTCAGCAGTGGCCGGCTATGCCGACCGGCGGCGCAACGTCGCCGCACCGAGGACCAGCGCGAGCAAGATGCACCCGGCCACCACGACAAGATCCCGCAGCAGCGTGCCGGTGATTTCGGTGTTCCGGGTGACGTGCTTAATCGCGTCCACCGCGTACGACAGCGGCAGCACGTTGGAGGTGGCCTCCAGCACCGGATCCAGCCGCTCCCGTGGGATGAGCAGGCCGCACAGCAGCAGTTGCGGGAACACGATGGCCGGCATGAACTGCACCGCCTGGAACTCGGTCCGGGCGAACGCGCTGGCCAGCAGGCCCAGCGCCATCCCGAGGATGGCGTCCAGCACGGCGACCACCACGACCAGCCAGATCGAGCCCTGCACCTGCAGGTCGAGCAACCCGATCGCGACCCAGGACGCCAGGCTGGCCTGCACGATCGCGACCAGCCCGAACGCCAGCGCGTAGCCGGCCAGGAAGTCGAACTTGCCGATCGGCATGGCAGCAGCCGCTCCAGGGTGCCGTGGGTACGCTCTCGCAGCGTGGCCACCGAGGTGACGATGAACATGATGATGAACGGGAACAGCACGAGCAGCAGCGGTCCGATCGCGTTGAACGTCTGCAGCTGGTTGGCGAACACCCAGCGCAGCAGTCCGAGCAACAGGCACGGCACGAGCAGCAGGAGCGCCATGGTCCGGTGGTCGTGCCGGAGCTGGCCGAGCACCCGCCGCGCGGTCGCGAACATGGCCTGCGCGTTCATCGGTTGACCTCCTGCTTCTCCCGGTCGATCAGGTGCAGGAACGCGTCCTCCACCTCGGCGGTCCCGGTCCGCCGGAGCAGCTCACCGGGGCTCTCGTTGGCAAGCATCCGGCCGTCCCGCATGAGCAGCAACCGCTGGCAGCGCTCCGCCTCGTCCATCACGTGGCTGGACACCAGCAGCGTCACGCCGGACTCGGCCAGCCGGGCAAACAGCTGCCACAGGTCCCGCCGTAGTACCGGGTCGAGGCCCACCGTCGGCTCGTCGAGGACCAGCAGCTCCGGGCTGCCGAGCAGCGCGACCGCGAGCGGGACCCTGGCCTCCTCCCCGCCGGACAGGCGCAGCACGACCTGGTCGGCGTGGCCGGTCAGGTCGACCGCGTCGATGACCCGGTCCACGTCGCCGGCCGGGGCACCGAGCACCCGGGCGAAGTAGCGCAGGTTCTCCCGGACCGTGAGATCGCCGTAGACCGCCGGTTCCTGCGGTTGGTACCCGATCGTCGACCGGGGCGGTGCCGCCCCCGCCGGTAGGCCAAGCACCTCGACCGTGCCGGACTCGATGATCTGGATCCCGACGATCGAGCGCATCAGCGTGGTCTTGCCGCAGCCGCTCGGGCCCCAGCAGGCCGGTGACCGTGCCGGCCGGCACGGTGCAGGACAGATCAGGGATCACCAGCCGGCTCCCGCGCCTGACCCGCAGGCCGGTTACCGTGATCGCCGATGCGTTATTCATCATGCGTTGGATATACCGCCCTGGTCGGCATCTAAGGCAAGTGATTTCGCCCGGTTTACGGCGAGGGAATCAGGTAGCGCTCGATGATCGGGCCGACCAGGCGCGCGATCTCGTCCGCGGAGGCGGATGCCAGCGGCTCGACCCGGAGCACATACCTGGCCACCGCCATCCCCATCACATGCGAGAACGCCAGGCTCGCCCGCAGCTCCGGTTCCGGCGCCTGCACCGCCTTGCTGATCTTCGAGAGCACCTCCCGGGTGAAGAACTCGCGCATCAGGTCCGCGACCGCGTCGTTGGTGAGCGCGGATCTGATCAAGGCAAGGAACCGGGTCCGGCCGGCCGGTGAGTCCCAGACCGACAGCAGGAACCGGACCAGCCGCTCGCCGATCCCGTCCATGCCCTCGCGGAGCAGCCCGGCCACCGCTTCGGCCGGGTTCAGCGGCAGGTCCAGCACCGCGACCAGGACCTGCTCCTTGCTACCGAAGTAGTGGTAGACCAGCGCGGGGTCGACCCCGGCGGCCCTGGCGATCCCGCGCACGGTGGTCTTGTCGTAGCCGTGGCTGGCGAACTCCGTGCTCGCCGCTTCCAGGATCGCGCCTCGGGTGTCGGATCCGCCGCGCGGCCGCCCCGGACCGCGCCGGCGGTTGGGCGGCGAGCTCGGACGCCGGCTCGGGTCGGCCGTCATTGCGCCGCCGGTGACCCGTTCAGCAGGTGCAACCGGGTAAACGCCAGCGCCTCGGCCAGGTCGGCCTCGCGAATCTGCGGCGACACCGCACGCCTGGTGTTGATCTCCAATACCACCGTGCCGCGATAGTCGTCGGCAGCCAGCCGCTCCAGCAGCTCGGCACACGGCTGCCCACCCCGGCCTGGCACCAGGTGCTCGTCCCAGCCAGAGCCCGATCCGTCGGCGAGGTGCACGTGGGCCAACCGGTCGCCCAGCTTCTCGTACATCTGCATCGCGTCGACCTGTGCGGTCGCGGTGTGCGAGAGGTCGAGCGTGACATAGGGATAGTCGCCGTCGACCACATTGCCCTCCGGGGCGTACGCGGCCAGCTCCCGCCCGCGAGCCCGCCACGGGAACATGTTCTCCACGGCGAACACGACCTCGCTCTGCTCTCTCATCTTGGCCAGGCCGGCCGCGAACTCCCGCGCGTAGTCCCGCTGCCACCGGAACGGTGGGTGCACCACGACGGTGCGCGCGCCCAACTCCTCGGCGACCTCCTGTGCCTTGGCCAGCTTGATCCACGGTTCCACGCCCCAGACCCGCTGGGTGATCAGCAGGCAGGGTGCGTGAATCGCCAGGATCGGGATCTGGTGGTAGTCCTCCAGCCGGCGCAACGCATGGACGTCCTGGCTCACCGGATCGGCGGTCACCATCACCTCCACCGCGTCGTAGCCGAGCCGGGTAGCGATCTCGAACGCACGCGCGGTGGACTCCGGATATACCGACGCGGTCGACAGCGCGACCCGTGGTCCTGGCTCCGGCCGAGCCGGTGGTGGTGCGGCGGTCACGCCTCCCAGCCTACGAGCAGCCCGGGTCCGGGCCCGCATCGAGCAAAGTCGGTCGAAAAGTTGTTGGCCCGATCAGGCCTGGCGGCTCCTACCACTGAACGCGAGGTAACCACCCCGCAACCAGTGAGGAGCTAGAGATGATCAAGACCCTGTTGCGCGCGGTGGTCGTCACCGCGACCCTGTTCTGCCTCGGCCCGGCGCTGGCCGGCGTTGCCCACGCCGACCCGATCGAGCCACCCGTCTTCGAGTACCCGTGTCCGCCGGAGGGCTGCCAGCCTCCGCCCGAGCCCCCGGACTACGAGGTCAACTGCCCGCCCCTGTGCCTGGACGACCCGATCCTGACCGTGCCGTTCCCATGCCCGCCGTTCTGCGCCGATCCGGACCCACAAGACCCAATCGACCCGGGACCGGTCGAGCCGAACTGCCCACCCGTCTGCCCCGACGACGAGATCGAGGTGGTCTGCCCACCGCTCTGCCCCGACGACGGTGACGACGGCAAAGACGACGGCGACGGTGGCGACCAGGGCGAGAACCCTGGCGACGAGCCCACCAACGACCCCGGCGACGAGCCGACCGACGATCCGACCCCGGACGACGGCGCAGACCAGCCACAGGCCGGCCGGCTGCCGCACACCGGTGGACCCGACCTGCCCCTGCTGCTCGCCAGCGGGATCGGCCTGATCGCAGCCGGTGGCTTCGGCTACTTGCTGGTGACGCGCCGCTAGCGGTGCCGAGCGGTCCGCAATGAATCACCAGAGCGACCGCGGGACCTGGCTAGGAGGGAGAGCCAGGTCCCGCGGCATGCCTGCCGACGAAGCGAGGGCAAGTCATGCGCAACCAGTGCCTACCAGGCGGAAAGACCCTATGGTTCGGAACGTGGACGATGTTGGCATCGTCGCCGCGATGCGAGCCGGGGACAGCAACGGACTGGCCGCGGCCTACGACAGCTACGCGGACCGCCTGTTCACCTACTGCGTCACGCTGCTGCGCGACCGGGACCGGGCGGCCGACATCGTGCACGACACGTTCATCGTGGCCTACCAGCGCATCGGCCAACTCCGCGACCCGACCCGGCTCCGCCCATGGCTCTACGCGATCGCCCGCAACGAGTGTCTGCGCAGCGCGCGGTTGCAGGCGCGTTCGGTTCCGCTGGAGGAGGCGGGACCGATGAGCGACGACCGGGTCGACCTGGGTGTGGGCCTGCGCGAGCAGGAGCTGCGCCAGCTGGTCTGGACCGCCGCGGACGGCCTCAACCCGCGGGAGCGCGAGGTCGTGGAGCTGTCGGTACGGCACGGGCTGGAGGGCTCGGAGCTGGCCTCCGCCCTCGGGGTGCCGGCCAACCATGCCCACGCGTTGCTGTCCAAGGCTCGCCAGCAGCTGGAACGCGCGCTGGCCGCGCTGATCGTGGCCCGCACCGGGCGGACCACCTGCACCGAGCTCGACGGGCTGCTCACCGGCTGGGACGGTGGGATGTCGGTGCTGCTGCGCAAGCGGGTCGCCCGGCACATCGACTCGTGCGCCTCCTGCGGCGAGCGGCGCCGCACCGACGTCAGCGCGGCCGCGCTGCTCGGGTCGATGCCGCTGCTGGCGATCCCGGCCGGGGTACGGGACCGGCTGTTCGGCGGGCTGGGCAACCTCGACCTGGTCTCGACCCACACCGCGATCGCACGCCGGGCCGGCCGGTTCGACGGCTCCGGGTTCCCGATCCCGCACGGCCGCGGGCCGCTCGGCCGGGCCTGGCAGGGGCCGGCGGTGGCCGCGATGGCCGCGATCGTCCTGCTGGTCGGCGGGCTGACCGTGTCGCTCGGCGCCGACGAGCAGACCGCGGCCCAGGCGGCCATCCCGACCCAGACGTTGGACCCCTCCCAGCTGCCGTCGCTGTCCCCGGGCCCGACCGAGGGCGAGAGCCCGACTCCGACCACCAAGAGCCCGACGACCAAGCCGACGACGCGGATCCCTACCACGACCACGCCGCCGCCCGACCCACCGTCCGAGGACCCGCCGGACCCGCCCGACCCACCAGTCCTGCTGATCGTCAACCCGATCGACGTGGATCTGGACGACCAGCCCACGGCCACCGTCGTGGTCTCGTCGGAGTCAGAGTCGACCATCGAGTTCATCACCAAGCTGACCTGGATGTATCACCCCGGCACCCCGGTGAGCTGGCTCCTGGTCAATCCGCCTATCGGGCTGGTCGATGCCGACACCTCGGTTCCAGTTGTGATCTCCCTTGGTTCGACACCCGAGCCGGCCGGGCAGTGGACGGTGAAGGTGGCGTTCCGGGTCGTGGGCTCCGATTACACCGAGACAGTGACGGTCACCGGCTGTGGTTCCAGTTGTGACCCGCCGGACCGCTTCGCCACCTAGGCTGGGGGCGTGAACGAGGTCCCACTGAACTTCCCCAGAGCCTGGGTGGAGTTCACCGATCCGGCGAACGAGGACCAAGTGGTCAGGGCCGACCTGACCTGGCTGACCTCGCGCTGGACCTGCATCTTCGGCCAGGGCTGCCACGGCATCGTGGCCGGCCGGCCGGACGACGGCTGCTGCACGCATGGCGCCCATTTCGCCGACAAGGACGACGAGCGGCGGGTGCGCCGATGGGTCAAACAGCTCACCGACGAGGACTGGCAGTACAAGGCCGAGGCCCGGCTCGGCGACTGGATCGAGGACGACCCGGACGAAGCTGGCAAGAAGACCAGGGTGGTCGACGGCGCCTGCATCATGCTCAACCGCCCCGGCTTCGCCGGTGGTGCCGGCTGCGCGCTGCACAAGCTGGCGCTGCGGATCGGCGAGCACCCGCTGGTCACCAAGCCCGACGTGTGCTGGCAGCTGCCGGTTCGGCGGACCTACCGGTGGGTCGACCGGCCGGACGACACGAAGTACCTGGAGATCACCATCGGGGAGTACGACCGGCGCGGCTGGGGGCCCGGTGGGCACGATCTGCACTGGTGGTGCACCGGCAGCACGCAGGCCCATCACGGCGCCGAGCCGGTGTATCTCAGCTACGCGCCGGAGCTGATCGAGCTGATCGGCGAGCCGGCGTACAAGGAACTGGCGGCAATCTGCGAGGAGCGGGATCGGTCGCGGCCGGTGCCGGCGCCGCACCCGGCCGACCCGGGCACGCCGACCGAGGCCGGCGCTGCCGGCTAGCCTGCCGGCACCGCCGCCTGGGGGTCGCGTCCCACCAGGTGGGACGCGACCGTCTCGAATCGTGACAAGTCCACCAGTCGCATTTACGCTCCAAATACGCGCGGCGCGGGCGGTCCCCCGCCGCGCGGCCAGTACGGGTTCAGGTCATGTCGACGTTATGCACAGCTGCCGCGTGTCCACCGCGGTTCTGTGGGCGCCGGCTCGTACCGTGACGCGCATGGCCAAGACCGCAAGCCGGGAGCGATCGGCGTTCCGGTGCGCCGAGTGCGGCTGGCAGACCATGAAATGGGTCGGCCGGTGCGGCGAGTGCCAGGCCTGGGGCACGGTGTCCGAGCTTGGCGCGGTCCGGGTCCGCACCGTGCGGCCCGGCCCGGTCACCGAGCTGGCCAGGCCGATCGGCGAGATCAGCGTGGAGGCGGCGCAGGCCAGGTCAAGCGGAGTCGCCGAGCTCGACCGGGTGCTCGGCGGTGGGCTGGTGCCGGGCGCGGTGTCGCTGCTGGCCGGCGAGCCCGGGGTCGGGAAGTCGACGCTGCTGCTCGAGGTCGCGGCCAAGTTCGCCGAGCCGGACGCGCCGACCCTCTACGTCACAGGTGAGGAGTCGGCCGCTCAGGTCAGACTGCGGGCCGACCGGATCGGCGCGCTCTCGCCGCACCTCTACCTGGCCGCGGAGACCGACCTGGCCGCGGTGCTCGGCCACCTCGACACCGTGAAGCCCGCGCTGCTCGTGCTCGACTCGGTGCAGGCGATCACCTCCGCCGAGGTGGACAGCGGCGCCGGTGGGGTGACCCAGGTGCGCGAGGTCGCCAGCGCACTGATCAAGGTGGCCAAGGAGCGCGGCATCGCCACCGTCATCGTCGGGCACGTCACCAAGGACGGCTCGATCGCCGGTCCCCGCGTGCTCGAGCACATCGTCGACGTCGTGCTCTATTTCGAGGGCGACCGGCATGCCCGGCTTCGGATGCTGCGCGCGGTGAAGAACCGGTTCGGCCCGTCCGACGAGGTGGGCTGCTTCGACCTGGGCGACTCCGGGATTGCGGAGCTTCCCGACCCGAGCGGGCTGTTTCTCACCCGGCGGCACGATCCGGTGCCGGGCACCTGCGTGACGGTCGCACTCGAAGGCCGCCGCCCGCTGGTTGCCGAGGTGCAGGCATTGGTGGCCGCGACCCCGCTCGGCACGCCGCGCCGGGCCAGCTCCGGGCTCGATTCGTCCCGGTTGAGCATGGTGCTCGCCGTGCTTGAGCGGCGCTGCCAGCTCGACCTCAGCAAGCGCGACGTCTACTCGGCCACCGTGGGCGGGGTCCGGGTGTCCGAGCCGGCCGCCGACCTGGCGGTCGGGCTGGCGATCGCGTCGGCGACCCTGGATCGGCCGTTGCCGACCGGGCTGGTGGCGATCGGCGAGGTCGGCCTGGCCGGCGAGATCCGACGGGTGAGCGGGCTGACCCGGCGACTAACCGAGGCGGTCCGGCTCGGGTTCGATCACGCCCTGGTTCCGCCCGACCCTGGAACCATCCCCCCTGGTTTGCGCGTCACTGTGGTGACCGACATGCGAGAGCTTCTGGTCACGCTTGCGCAGAGTGCCGGATCGAATGCAAGTCGTGACCGGAGTTGATTACAGCTAAACTCGGCGGCGATCTGCCGAACCGCAACGGGGGTTATGAGGACCGTGTCTCCACCGAGCCGGGCCGATCGTGGCCCGAGCGACGACCCGCTGCTGCGCCATACCCTGGCCGCGGTGGCTCCTGGCACGCAGCTGCGGGAAGGGCTGGAGCGGATCCTGCGGGGCAACACCGGTGCACTGATCGTGCTCGGCTACGACAACGCGGTCGAGGCGCTGTGCACCGGCGGCTTCGTGCTGGATGTGGAGTTCTCCGCGACCCGGCTGCGTGAGCTGGCCAAGATGGACGGCGCGATCGTCCTCGACCAGGACTGCACCAAGATTGTCCGGGCCGCGGTTCATCTGGTCCCCGACCCAACCATCCCGACCGACGAGTCCGGCACCCGGCACCGCACCGCCGAGCGCATCAACAAGCAGGTCGCGTTCCCGGTGATCTCGGTGAGCCAGTCCATGCGGATCATCGCGCTCTACGTCCGCGGCCGGCGCTACGTGCTGGAAGACTCGGCCGCGATCCTGTCCCGGGCCAACCAGGCGCTGGCCACGCTCGAGCGCTACAAGCTGCGGCTGGACGAGGTCAGCGGCACCCTGTCCGCGCTGGAGATCGAGGACCTGGTCACCATCCGGGACGTCAGCGCGGTGGCGCAGCGGCTGGAGATGGTGCGGCGGATCGCCGGCGAAATCGAAGGCTACGTGGTCGAGCTCGGCAGTGACGGCCGGCTGCTCGCGCTGCAACTAGACGAGCTGTTCGGCGGCGTCGAGCCGGACCGCGAGCTGATCGCGCGAGACTACGTGCCCACCGGCCGGCGGACCAGATCGGTGGCGGCCGCGCTGGCCGAGCTGGACCAGCTCGATGCGACCGAGTTGCTCGACCTGAGCATGGTGGCCAGTTCGCTGGGCTTCGGAGCCGGCGCGGAGGCGCTCGACCTGGCGGTCAGCCCGCGTGGCTACCGGATGCTGGCCAAGGTCCCCCGGCTGCCCAGCTCGGTGATCGACCGGCTGGTCGAGCACTTCGGCACGCTGCAGAAGCTGCTGGCAGCAAGCATCGACGATCTGCTCGCGGTGGATGGAGTCGGTGAGTCGCGGGCCCGCTCGGTGCGAGAGGGGCTGTCCAGGCTGGCCGAGTCGTCGATCCTCGAGCGGTACGTCTGACCCAGCCGATCGCCTGGGATCGGATCCAAGCAAACTCAGTCGGCCAGGACGAAGATCGCCTTCTGGCTTGCCACTGCGCCGGCATGGGCCAGGACGGTGTAGGTGCCAGGCGAGGCGGTCGGCTGGTCGGGCGGGCAGTCCGGCTTGGACCGGACCCGATCCCAGGTGACCGTCGCGGTATACGGATCGACCGGCTGCAACGTGCGCAGGATCGACTCCTCGGACACCGCACAGTCGTCGGTGTTCCAGATCCGGGTCGGGCCGGACTGGACGGTCAGCTCCCAACCCTTTGGGCCCACCTCGAACCGGCACGGCCCGTCGCCGATGTTGAGGATGGTCAACGTGAACGTCACGTCCTCGCCCGGCTGGAACGTGGACTTGGTCGACCGCACCGAGATCCGGACGTTGGCGTCCTGGCAGTAGCCGGGCACCACACCCCCGCCGGAGACCGATCCGTCGGTCGGCTCGTCGGTGGGAGCACCGGTGCCGCCGTCCGGACCGGTCGGCCCGTCGGTCGGCTCGTCGGTGCCGCCGGGCTCCTCGGTGCCGGGCTGGCTCGGGGTTGGCTCCTCGGTGGGACCCGAGATCGATTTTCCGGTCGCCCGCCGCAGTGCCCCGTCCTCACCGGACGCGTCGTCGGCGCACGCTCGCGACACCGCGAACAGCATGACGAGCACGGCGACCAGCAGCAACGCGCGGCGCCGCCAGTAGGTCGCCGACGGCTCGCGGCCGATCGGGCGGAGCAACGAGTCCACCTCGCAACCATATGAGCCGCGAGCGCCGCAGCCACGGCGCAACGCCGAGCCGAGGCCATAAGGAGTCCGTGGCAGGATCGGTGCGTCATGAGCGTTGTCGAGACTGCGAACTCCGGCGTTGAGCATCGCATCCGCCGCGCACAACGCGCGGTCGTCCAGCCGGTCCTGTCCTGGTACGACGCACACGCTCGGGATCTGCCGTGGCGCCGTACCGGCACGTCCGCGTGGGCGGTCCTGGTCAGCGAGGTCATGCTGCAGCAGACGCCGGTCACCCGGGTGGAACCGGCCTGGCGAGAATGGCTGACCCGGTGGCCCACCCCGGCGGCCCTGGCCGGCGCCGTGCCCGGTGACGCGGTGCGCGCCTGGGGAACCCTCGGCTACCCACGGCGGGCGCTGCGCCTGCACCAGGCCGCCACGCTGGTGACCCGCGAGCACGGCGGTGAGCTACCGCAGACCGTGGCAGCGCTGCGCCGGCTGCCGGGGGTGGGCTCCTACACCGCCGCCGCGGTCGCCTCGTTCGCGTTCGGGCAGCGGCACGCGGTGCTGGACACCAACGTGCGCCGGGTGCTCAGCCGGATCTTCACCGGCTCCGAGCACCCGCCGCCGTCCGGGCCGAGTGTGGCCGAACGCGGGCTCGCCGAGGCCGTGCTGCCAGCGCGGGATTCGGTAGCCGCGCGGTGGGCGGTCGCCGCGATGGAGCTCGGGGCGCTGGTATGCACCGCCCGCGCACCGGCGTGCGGCAGGTGCCCGGTCGCGACCGCGTGCGCCTGGCGAGTTGCGGGGATGCCGGGCTACGCCGGTCCGCCCCGGCGGGGCCAGACCTACGAAGGCACCGACCGGCAGGCCCGCGGCCGGATCCTGGCGGCGCTGCGCCGCAGTGAACGCCCGGTGAGCGCAGCGGCACTGGCCGCCGCCTGGCCAGACCCGGCCCAGCACGCCCGGGCCATCGACGGGCTGCTCACCGACCAGCTCATCGAGCAGGTCGGCGACCACTTCCGGCTGCCCGGCGGGTAGCCCCAAGCAGGCAAATCCCAAAGAACTCAGGGCGGCGGCCGAGATGGCCACCGCCCTGATCCGTTGAACCGGTCCGAACTACTCCTGGCTGTCGGCGGTCTCCACCGGCGGCGGAGCCGCGGGCAGCGGGGTCTTCTGCTCACCGGTGAACGTGAACGTCGCCGACTCATCCTCGCCCTCGGTGCCGACCACCACGATCTGGCCGGGGCCAAGCTCACCGAACAGAATCTTCTCGGAGAGCATGTCCTCCAGCTCGCGCTGGATCGTCCGGCGCAGGGGCCGGGCGCCGAGGACCTGGTCGAAGCCCTTCTTGGCGACCAACAGCTTGGCCGGCTGGGTGAGCTCGATGCCCATGTCCTTGTCGCGCAGCCGCTCGTCCACCTTGACAATCATCAGGTCGACGATGTTGAGGATCTCGTCCTGGGTGAGCTGGTGGAACACGACCACGTCGTCCACCCGGTTGAGGAACTCGGGCCGGAAGTGCTGCTTGAGCTCGTCGGAGACCTTATTCTTCATCCGGTCGTAGTTCGTCTCCGCGTCGACCCCACCGGCGAATCCGAGGTTGAAGCCCTTGGAGATGTCGCGGGTGCCCAGGTTCGTGGTCATGATGATCACGGTGTTCTTGAAGTCGACCACCCGACCCTGGGCGTCGGTGAGCCGACCATCCTCGAGGATCTGCAGCAGCGAGTTGAAGATGTCCGGGTGCGCCTTCTCGACCTCGTCGAACAGCACCACCGAAAACGGCTTGCGCCGGACCTTCTCGGTGAGCTGGCCGCCCTCCTCGTAGCCCACGTATCCGGGCGGCGAACCGAACAGCCGGGACACCGTGTGCTTCTCGGAGAACTCGCTCATGTCGAGCTGGATCAGCGCGTCCTCGTCGCCGAACAGGAACTCGGCCAGCGCCTTGGACAGCTCGGTCTTCCCGACCCCGGACGGGCCGGCGAAGATGAACGAGCCACCGGGCCGCTTCGGGTCCTTCAGACCGGCCCTGGTCCGCCGGATCGCCCGGGCCAGCGCCTTGATCGCGTCGTTCTGGCCGATGATCCGCTTGTGGAGCTCGTCCTCCATCCGCAGCAGGCGGGCGCTCTCCTCCTCGGTGAGCTTGAACACCGGGATCCCGGTGGCAGTGGACAGCACCTCGGCGATCAGGTCTTCGTCGACCTCGGCGACCACGTCCATGTCGCCGGCCTTCCACTCCTTCTCCCGGCGCGCCTTCTCGCCGAGCAACCCCTTCTCCTTGTCGCGCAGGGCGGCGGCCTTCTCGAAGTCCTGCGCGTCGATCGCGGACTCCTTCTCCCGGCGCACGTTCGCGATCTTCTCGTCGAACTCGCGCAAGTCGGGCGGCGCGGTCATCCGGCGGATGCGCATCCGAGAGCCGGCCTCGTCGATCAGGTCGATCGCCTTGTCCGGCAGGAACCGGTCGGAGATGTAGCGGTCGGCCATGGTCGCGGCGGCCACCAGCGCGGCGTCGGTGATCGAAACCCGGTGGTGCGCCTCGTAACGGTCGCGCAGCCCCTTGAGGATCTCGATGGTGTGCGACAGCGACGGCTCGGCCACTTGGATCGGCTGGAACCGGCGCTCGAGCGCGGCGTCTTTCTCCAGGTGCTTGCGGTATTCGTCGAGCGTGGTGGCCCCGATGGTCTGCAGCTCACCGCGGGCCAGCATCGGCTTGAGGATCGAGGCGGCGTCGATCGCACCCTCGGCGGCGCCGGCGCCGACCAGGGTGTGCAGCTCGTCGATGAACAGCACGATGTCGCCCCGGGTGCGGATCTCCTTGAGGACCTTCTTCAGCCGCTCCTCGAAGTCACCGCGGTAGCGCGACCCGGCAACCAGGGCGCCCAGGTCGAGGGTGTAGAGCTGCTTGTCCTTGAGCGTCTCCGGCACCTCGCCCCGGACGATCTTCTGGGCCAGGCCCTCGACCACGGCGGTCTTGCCCACGCCGGGCTCGCCGATCAGGACCGGGTTGTTCTTGGTCCGGCGGGACAGCACCTGCATGACCCGCTCGATTTCCTTCTCCCGGCCGATCACCGGGTCGAGCTTGCCCTCCCGGGCCGCCTGCGTCAGGTTGCGGCCGAACTGGTCGAGCACCAGCGAGGTCGACGGAGCGCCCTCCCCCGGGGCCCCGGACGGCGCGGTCTCCTTGCCCTGCGAGTAGCCGGAGAGCAGCTGGATCACCTGCTGGCGGACCCGGTTGAGGTCGGCGCCGAGCTTGACCAGGACCTGGGCGGCGACGCCCTCGCCCTCGCGGATCAAGCCGAGCAGGATGTGCTCGGTGCCGATGTAGTTGTGGCCGAGCTGCAGCGCCTCGCGAAGCGACAGCTCGAGAACCTTCTTCGCCCGGGGCGTGAACGGGATGTGCCCAGAGGGTGCCTGCTGGCCTTGCCCGATGATCTCTTCGACCTGTTGCCGCACCGCTTCCAGGCTGATCCCCAGGCTCTCCAGCGCCTTGGCGGCGACGCCTTCGCCCTCGTGGATCAAGCCGAGCAGGATGTGCTCAGTGCCGATGTAGTTATGGTTGAGCATCCTGGCCTCTTCTTGTGCCAGGACGACGACTCTCCGCGCTCGGTCGGTGAACCTCTCGAACATCGCTTTCGCTCCTCGGAGCGGATCGGGCAGGGAGTGGACGGTCCGCCCCTGTCACTCGCATGCTAGCCGTGAGGCCCGACCCGCTTGCTTCGATGCAACTCAACCACGCCTACAACAGTCATGTTCCCGCTGGTCGAGGCCATATTGCAGGCGGAGATACGCCGGGAGCGAACAGGCCCGCTGATCATCCGAATTAACCGGTCCGGAGCAGGTCAGCGGCGGTTACCGAACGCGATCAAGGGGCCCGAGGTCATGATCGACTTCGCAACCCCTTGATCACACAGGATGTTGAGCTCGAGTGGTGATCCGCATACCCGCGGTCGGGAGATCAGTGCGCCTTGTGGTACGCCTCGACCACGGGTGCCGGGATCCGGCCGCGGTCGCTGACCTTGTGCCCGTTCGCCTTCGCCCACTCGCGAATCTGGGCGGTTTCGCTGGCCGCGCCTCGGCCGCCACCGCGCCGGCCTGGCGAGCGCCGACCGCCGACCCGCCGGCCATGCCCGAGGTAGGGCGCGAGCAGGTTGCGCAGTTTTTCGGCATTCGCTTTGGACAGGTCGATCTGGTACTCGGTGCCGTCGAGACCGAACTTCACGGTCTGGTCAGCCGCGCTGCCGTCCAAATCATCGACTAGTGAGTAGTGAACCTTCTGTGCCATACACCGTTCCTCTAACATCTGGCCCCGTGCTGAATAACCTGCCGCCTGAAAAGATACGCGCGCGGTCCGGAAAGACGCAATGAGTTCTACCGAGAAAGTGCGGTTCGGACGGCAAGTTCCCGGATTATTCGTTCGGTACTCGCACAACCGCACAGCAGCGTGCTGCGATTCGACTACCGAGCGCAGCTACTTCAGCCGTCCGAGTGCCGGTCTTGGCGCTCGTCGGAACCGCCGTTGGACGACCGCACCAGGGTAATGATGAGCAGCACGAACGCGGCGAGTACGACGGCTGAAGGAAGCAGGCCCGCGACAATGTCCATCAGAACTACTCCGGCTCGCCATCGGTCGACTCGTCCGACCGGCTTCCAGGGCGACCGGACGACGCCGGCTTGACCAGCGGGAACGGAATTGTTTCGCGCACGGTCGACAATCCGGTAAGGGCCATCAGGAGCCGGTCGATGCCCATGCCCATTCCGCCGGCCGGTGGCATCCCGTATTCCAGCGCCCGCAGGAAGTCCTCGTCCAGGTGCATCGCCTCCGGGTCGCCCTGGGCCGTGAGCAGGGACTGCGCGACGAACCGCTCCCGCTGCTCCACCGGGTCGGCCAGCTCGGAGTATGCGGTGGCGAGTTCGACGCCGCGGAAATACAGGTCCCACTTCTCGGTCAGCCCGGGGATTTCCCGGTGCGCCCGGGTCAACGGCGTGGTCTCGGCCGGAAAGTCACGGACAAAGGTAGGCGCCTGAAGCCGCGGGGCGACTTCGACCTCGAAGAGTTCCTCGACCAACCGGCCGGGCCCCCAGGTCGGATCGAGCTCGATTCCGTGGGCGGTGGCGAAGTGGACCAAGCGCTCGTAAGGGGTATCCGGGGTGATCTCCGCGCCGACCGCGGCACTGACCGAGCCATACATGGTGATCGAGGCCCATTCCCCACTGAAGTCATGCTCGGTGCCGTCGAAATGCCGCACTACCTGCCGACCGAACAAGCGCTCGGCGGCCTCCTGCACCAACTCCCTGGTGAACGCGGCCATGGTGTTGTAGTCGCCGTAGGCCTGGTACGCCTCGAGCATGGTGAACTCCGGATTATGGGTGGCGTCCACGCCCTCGTTCCGGAAATTGCGGTTGATCTCGAACACCTTCTCGATTCCGCCGACCAGCAGCCGCTTGAGGAACAGCTCGGGCGCGATCCGCAGATACAGATCGAGATGGTAGGTATTGATGTGCGTGATGAATGGCCGGGCAGTGGCGCCGCCGTGCAGTGTCTGCAACATCGGCGTCTCGACCTCGATGAATCCGCGGCGATGACAGGAGTCCCGAAGCGCGCTCACGAGCTCACTGCGCTGGATCAGGGCCTGCCTGGCCTCGGTATTGACGATCAGGTCGAGATAGCGCTGCCGCACCCTCGCCTCCGGATCGGTGAGGCCCTTGTGCTTCTCCGGGAGTGGCCGCAGGCACTTCGCGGTGATCTCCCAGCGATCCGCCAGCACGGACAGCTCCCCGCGCCGGGAGGTGATGACCTCGCCCTGGACCCCGATCAAGTCTCCGAGGTCAACGTTCAGCTTCCAGTCGGCCAGGGACTGCTCACCGAGCGTATCGAGGGAGAGCATCACCTGAATATCGGTCGCACCGTCACGAAGCGTGGCAAATGACAGCTTTCCGCCAATGCGGTTGAGCATCACGCGGCCGGTGATCCCGACCCGATCTCCGGTCCGGGTGTCCGGGCCGAGCTCGCCGTACTTCTGCCGGACCTCGGCAACCGTATGGGTCCGCGGGAACCCGACCGGATACGGCTCGACCCCACCGGCCAGCAGCCGGTCCCGCTTGTCCCGCCGGATCTGCACCTGCTCGGGCACGTCATCGGGCGGGAGCTGGGAGCTGGGCGGCAGATCGTTCACGGGTCAAGGCTAGTCGTCCGGGCAGCCTAGCTGCCGCTGGGTTTCCGGGGGACGGGCGGAGCGCCTGGCCGTGGGCGGTTGACGGCGTGGCGGCCACCCGGCTTCGCTAGGTGCTGCAGGGAAACGTCATCCGCCGGCCGGTTTGGCGGCTGTTGCCGCAGTTGTCCGTGGAGGTGGTCGGTCATGGGAGCAGTCCAGGTCGTGGACCGGGGCAGCTTGGAGATCGTGGTCTTCCTTACCGGAGACATCGACGAGGCGATGCAGCCCGAGCTGGATGCCGCGCTCGAAGAGGTTTCGGTGCACGAACCGCCCAGGGTGGTCGTGGACACCCACGAGGCGACCAGCCTCGGGCCGGCCGGGATCGGCTTCCTCAACGCGCTGCGCGCGCGGGGGCAGGCCGAGGGCTACTTCGTCGACCTGGCCGCGATCGGGCCGGCGGTGCGCCCGGCCCTGGAACGGGCCGGCTGGATCCACCCGGTGTTGCTGGACTGACCCCGCGGGTCATGCCCCGGGTGGCACCGCGCTCACCTGGGGCGAGGACACTCCGACGTTGCGCTCGTATACCAGGCGCAGGCCGATCAGGGTCAACCACGGCTCGTGCACGTCGATCCCGTTCGCCTCGTCCAGCACCATGATGGCCAGACCGCCGGTCGCCACCACGGTGACCTCGTCCGGGTCCTCGGACAGCTCCGCGCTCATCCGCTCCACCAGCCCGTCCACCTGGCCGGCGAAACCGTAGAGAATCCCGGACTGCAGCGATTCCACGGTGTTCTTGCCGATGACCGCGCGCGGCCGGGCGATCTCCACCTTGCGCAGCTGGGCACCGCGGGCGCCGAGCGCGTCTACCGAGATCTCGATACCGGGCGCGATCGCGCAGCCGAGCAGCTCACCCTTGGCGCTGATCGCGTCGAATGTGGTCGCGGTGCCGAAGTCCACCACGACACACGGCCCACCATAGAGCTCCACCGCGGCTGCCGCGTTCACTACCCGGTCGGTGCCAACCTCCTTGGGGTTGTCGGTCAGCACCGGCACCCCGGTCTTCACCCCCGGTTCGACAATCACCGATGGCACGTCGCCGTAGTAACGCCGGCACATCTCGCGCATCTCATGCAGCACCGACGGCACCGTTGAACACAGCGCGATCCCGCTCACGTCGGCGCCGCCGGCCACCGGATACTGCGAGAGCAGGCCGTGGATCACTACCGCAAGCTCGTCGGCCGTGCGCCGAGCGTCAGTGGACACCCGCCAGTGCTCGACGATGTCGTCACCGTCGAACAGGCCAAGCACGGTGTGGGTGTTCCCCACGTCGATGGTCAGCAGCATGGCCTAAGCCTTCTCCCGCAGGTCGCAGGCAATGTCGAGGATAGGCGCAGAGTGGGTCAAAGCACCCACCGCAAGGTAGTCCACTCCAGTCTCGGCCACCGCCCTGGCGCCGGCCAACGTCAACCCGCCGCTGGCCTCGAGCTTTGCCCGGCCACCCACCCGCTTTACCGCGGCGCGCATCTCGTCGACCGACATGTTGTCCAGCAGCACCAGTTGCGCCCCGGCCTCGACCGCGTCCACCGCAGCCTCGACCGAATCGGCCTCGACCTCGACCGGCAGCGTCGGCTGGGCGGCCCGGACCGCGTGAAACGCCTCGACGATGCCGCCCGCCGCGATCACATGGTTGTCCTTGACCAGTGCGGCGTCGGCGAGCGACATCCGGTGGTTCTGCCCGCCGCCGCAGCGCACCGCGTACTTGGCCAGCGCACGCAGCCCAGGAATGGTCTTGCGGGTGTCCCGGACGACCGCGCCGGTGCCGGCCACCGCGTCGACCCAGCGGCGGGTGTGGGTGGCCACCCCGGACAGGTAACACAGCAGGTTGAGCGCGCTGCGTTCGGCGGTGAGCAGATCGCGGGTCCGGCCGGTGACGGTCATCAGCACGTCGCCGCGGTGGACCTGGTCTCCGTCCGCGACCTTGCGGTCGACCTGGGCCCGGAACTGGCTGACGTACTGGATCACCGCTTCAGCCACCGGGAGCCCGGCTACCACGCCGTCGGCGCGGGCGACGAAGTCGGCCGTCGCGATGTGCTCGACCGGGACAGTGGCGGCGCTGGTGACGTCGACGCCGCCGGCCAGGTCCTCCTCGATCGCGGCACTGGCCAGCGACCAGACCTGTGCCGGCGCCAACCCGGCCGCGGTGAGCTCGGCATCCAGGCTGGCCGGTAGCTCATCGTGCTGACCTGGGGTGTCCTTCGGCTGGTAGTGCATCATGACGGTCCCTTCCCGCAGGGTCAGATCGAGGTGGCCGAGCCAGCGCCGGTCATCCCGATCCGGGAAGTCCTGCCGCCAGTGCGAGCCTCGGGTCTCCTCGCGGAACCGCGCCGCACTGGCCAGTGCGGTCGCCACGGTCAGCAGGTTGGTGGCCTCCCAGGTCTCCGTGCATGGCTGCCGGCTTGGCCGGCGGCGCAGCTCGACCAGGGCACGCAGCGTCTCACCAAGCAACCGCCGGCTGCGCAGCACCCCGGCACCCGCGGTCATCGCCCGCTGCAGCGGGCCACGGATCTGCGCGTCGAACAGCCCGGCAGTCCCCGCGGCCGTGGGTTGGGCGACCGCGGCCGTAGGTTGGGCGGCGGCGGCGGTGGGTGCGGCAACCGCCGGCGTGGATCTGGTTCGGTGGATGTCCGCGGCGATCCGGTCGGCGAACACTAGACCTTCGAGCAGCGAGTTCGACGCCAGCCGGTTGGCGCCGTGCACGCCGGTGCAGGCCACCTCACCGCAGGCGTAGAGCCCGGGCACCGAGGTGTGGCCGGACAGGTCGGTCCGGACTCCGCCGCTGGCGTAGTGGCTGGCCGGGGCGACCGGGATCAGCTCGGTCACCGGGTCGATGCCGTGCTCCCGGCAGCTGGCCAGGATCGTCGGGAACCTGACCCGCCACATCTGTTCGCCGAACTCGCGGGCGTCCAGAAACACGCAGTCCGCGCCGGTCTCCCGCATTCGCTGAGTGATCGCCCTGGCCACCACGTCTCGCGGTGCCAGGTCGGCAAGTGGGTGTACGCCGGTCATGAACCGCTGCCCGTGCATATCGACCAGGACCGCGCCCTCGCCGCGGACCGCCTCGGAGACCAGCGGCTGCTGGCCGCGCGCGCCTGGTCCGAGCCACAGCACGGTCGGATGGAACTGCACGAACTCCAGGTCGCGCACCACCGCACCGGCCCGCAGGGCGAGTGCCACCCCATCTCCGGTGGACACAATCGGGTTCGTGGTGGCCGAGAAGACCTGGCCCATCCCGCCGGTGGCCAGCACGACCGCACCGGCCTCGATGCAGCCGACCCCGTCGCGCTGGCCTTCGCCCATCACGTGCAGCGTGACCCCGGCGACCCGCCCGGCGGCGTCGGTCACCAGGTCGAGCACGAGGGCGTGCTCGATCACCTCGATCCGGCCGGCTCCGCGCACCGCGGCGACCAGTGCACGCTGGATCTCCGCACCGGTGGCGTCTCCGCCGGCGTGCGCGACCCGGCGCTGGTGGTGCCCGCCCTCCCTGGTCAGCGCCAGCGAGCCGTCCGCGGCCAGGTCGAACCGCGCGCCGATCTCGATCAGCCGGCGCACCGCACCCGGACCCTCGGTGACCAGCAGCTCCACAGCGGCCTCGTCACACAGCCCGACCCCGGCGGTCAGCGTGTCGTCCCGGTGCTGCGCCGGCGAGTCGGTCGGGCCGAGCGCGGCCGCGATCCCGCCCTGCGCCCACCGGGTCGATCCGGCCGACAGCACATCCTTGGTCACGACCAGCACGGTGCCGTCGGCGGCAGCCCGCAGCGCGGTGGTCAGGCCGGCGATGCCCGAGCCGATCACCACGACGTCGGCCCGCGCGGTCCAACCGGGCGCCGGAGCGAGCAGCCGGCTCGGCAACGGCTGAGGCTGGGGCTGCGGCCGAGGCTGGCGCTGCGGCTGGTGCTGCGGCTGGCGCTGCGGCTGGGGCTGGGGCTGCGGCCCGGCCTGGGCGTGCGGATCGGTCATGGCCCGGGTCCGATCTTGATCCGGGCATTGTCGATGAGCCGGGTCGTGCCGACCTTGGCGGCGATCGCCAGGAACGCCTCGCCCACGTAGTCCGGCGCCAGCTCGCTCAGGTCGTTCGGATCGACCAACGCCAGGTAGTCCAGCTGCAGTGGCGGGTCCGCGGTCGCGGCCTCGGCAAGCACTTCGGCGGCCGCGGCCAGCACCGCCGCCTGCTCGGTCTGCGCGGATCCGGCCCACAGCGCCCGGGACAGCGCGAGCGCGGTTCGCCGTTCGGCCGTCGATAGGTAGCGGTTGCGGCTGGACAGCGCGAGCCCGTCCGGCTCCCGTACCGTGGTCAGCTCCTCGATCCGTACCGGGAAGTCCAGGTCGGCCACCATCCGGCGGATCAGCACCAGCTGCTGCGCGTCCTTCTGGCCGAACACCGCAACGTCTGGCCGGAACAGGTGGAACAGTTTGGCCACCACGGTCAATACGCCGGCGAAGTGGCCGGGCCGCGACGCGCCCTCGAGCATCCGGCCGAGCTCGCCCGGCTCGACCGTGACCGCGATGCCGCCGGTATCGGCATACATCTGTTCGACACTCGGCACGAACACCAGCGCCGCGCCGGCCTCGGCGCACATCGCCAGGTCGGCATCCAGGGTGCGCGGGTAGCGGTTGAAGTCCTCGGCCGGGCCGAACTGCAGCGGGTTGACGAAGATGCTCACCACCACCCGCTCGGCCAGCTCCGCCGCCCGGTCAAGCAGCGCGCGGTGCCCGGCATGCAGCGCGCCCAGGGTCGGCACCAGCGCGACCGTGGCCGGCTCGAGTGCGGCCCGGGCCGCGGCCAGCTCCGCCCGGGTCCGGACCACCACCGGAGCCGGTGTCGAGGCGGGCGACCGGCTCATGCCCGGGCGCCGTTGGCGCGATCGGCCAGCACGTCGAGCAGTTGCTCGGCCCGCGCCGGGTCGAGCAACCCGGCCGCCAGCGCCCGGTCCGCGGTGAGCCGGGACATGGCTAGGTAGGCGGCCAGCGCCTCCCGCGAGACGTGACTGAGCTCGTTGATATGAACCGCAACAGTGCCGGCATCACCGCGCGCAACCGGACCGGTGAGCGCGGCATCTCCGGCCCGCAGCGCATTGTCCAGCGCGGCGCCGAGCAGCGGGCCGAGCATCCGGCTCGGATGCTCCACCCCGGCTCTGGTCAGCAGATCCTGCGCCTCGGCGACAAGGGTGACCAGGTGGTTGGCGCCGATCGCGAGGGCGGCGTGGTAGAGCGGCCGGTGCCGCTCCTCGATCCATTCCGGCTCCCCGCTCATCTCGACGACGAGCGCCTCGGCCATCGGTCGCAGCGGGTCGGGCGCGGTCACCCCGAACGAGCAGCCGACCAGCCGGTCCAGGTCCACGCTGGTGCCGGTGAACGTCATCACCGGGTGCAACGCCAGCGGCAGCGCACCGGCCGGGAGCGCCGGGTCGAGGATCGAGTAGCCGAACCGGCCGCTGGTGTGCACCACGATCTGCCCGCTGCTGATCGCGCCGATCTCGGCCAGCCCGGTCACCAGGTCGGCCAGCGCGTCGTCGGGAACCGTGAGCAGCACCAGATCGGCGCGCTCGGCAACCGCCTGCGGGTCGGCCAGCGGAACATCGGGGAGCAGCTCCTCGGCCCGCCGCCGGCTGGCCTCGGAGACCGCCGAGACCGCGACCACGTGATGGCCGGCGCGCCGCAACGCCGCGCCGAGCACCGCTCCCACCCGGCCGGCACCGATCACACCGACGGCCAGCCGTGCCGGTCGGTCAGCGGGGTCCAGCGACTCGTCCACCAGGTTCGATCCGTTCCAGTCCGCGTCGGGGTACCGGACGGTTTCCGAGCGTACCCGGTCTAATTGATCAGCCGACCCTGCCGCAGCCTTGATCGCCGTTTTCGTGATCTCTTCTGGAACTCACCTGGGGATTCGCGCTAGAACGATCATGGAAACGGCGATCACGTGGGCACCAGGTAGGTTCGGCGGGGTGACCGACTATCTGCCGTGGCGCGAGGCCATGGCGGCGGCGCTGTACGGACCAGGCGGCTTCTACCGTGACCCGGCCGGGCCGGCGGCGCACTTCCGCACCTCGGTCCACGCGTCTGCGCTGTTCGCCGAGGCCCTGCTCCAGCTGGCCGAGCGGGAGCGGCTGCGCACGGTCGTGGACATCGGCGCCGGCCGGGGCGAGCTGCTCACCGCCCTGCATGAGCTCGATCCGCGTCTGCGGCTGCTCGGGGTCGAGGTCGCCGAGCGACCGGCCGAGCTTCCCGAGGCGATTAGCTGGCGGCGGACCATGCCGGGCGGGCTGACCGCGCTCGTGATCGCCAACGAGTGGCTGGACAACGTTCCGATCGACGTGGTCGAGGTGGACCCGCACGGCGTGCCCAGGCTGGTCCTGGTCCATCCCGAGACCGGGGAGGAGATCCTCGGCCCCGAGCCAACCGCCGAGGACGTGGATTGGCTACAGCAGTGGTGGCCAGCGGCTGCCGGGCAGCGGGCCGAGGTCGGCAGGGGCCGGGATGAGGCCTGGGCCGCGCTGGTCAGCGGGCTCGGGGCAGGCAGTTTGGCCGTCGCCATCGACTACGGGCATGACCTCGAGACCCGGCCAGCAGGCGGCACATTGACCGGCTTTCGGTGGGGGCGGCAGGTGGCGCCGATCCCGGACGGCTCGTGCGACCTAACCGCGCACGTTGCGTTCGACTCGGTCGTGGCGGCGGCACGCCTGGCCGGCGCGACCTCGATCCGGTTGACCACGCAGCGGGCGGCCCTGGCCGACCTCGGTCTGACCGGTGGGCGACCGGCACTGGACCGGGCCCGCACCGATCCGCGCAGCTACGTCGCCGAGCTGGCCCACGCCAGCGAGATCGGCGAGCTTCGCGATCCGGACGGACTCGGCGGCTTCAGCTGGCTGATGGCGCGGCGATAGCCGAACCAACCCGAGCACTACCCCGCTCGGACCCGGACCTCCTGGTAGCCGCGCAATACGAACGTCGGCCGCACCACCGGCGGCTCGGCCAGCTCGAGCCGGGAGAACCGGCGCAGCAGTGTGGTCACCGCGGCCTGCAGCTCGACCCGGGCCAGCGGGGCACCGAGGCAGAAGTGGATCCCGGCACCGAAACCGAGGTGCGGGTTGGGATCACGACCGGCGTCAAACCGGTCCGGCTCGTCGAACACCGCCGGATCGCGGTTGGCCGATCCGAGCAGCGCGGCCGCCTTCTCACCGGCCCGGATCGTCACGTCGCCGATGGTCAGGTCCTGGGTAGCGGTCCGCTCGAACAGGTGTAGCGGTGCGTCATACCTGATCATCTCCTCCACCGCCGGCTCGATCAGGCTCGGCTCGGCGCGGACCCGATCCAGCTCGGTCGGGTGCCGCAGCAGCGCGACCATCCCGTTGCCGAGCACGTTGACCGACGCCTCGTGGCCGGCATTGAGCAGCAGGATGGCCGAGGCCACCAGCTCGTCCTCGGACAGCCTGGTGCCGCCGTCCTCGATCGCGGCCAAGTGGCTGACCAGGTCGTCGGCCGGCCGGGCCCGGCGGACCGTGGCCAGTTCGCGTAGGTAGTCGGCGAACTCGGCCGCGGCGGTGACCGCCCGGGTCTCCACCGCGTCGGTTCGCTCGTACTCGTACATCTTCACGATCGCGTTCGACCACGGTCGCAGCAGCTCCCGATCCGCCGGCGGCACGCCAAGCAGCTCGGCGATGACCGCCACCGGCAGCGGGCCGGCGAAGTCGGCCAGCAGGTCGAAGCCGCCCTGGCTGGGCAACCGGTCGAGCAGCTCGTCGGCCAGCTCGACCACCCGCGGTCGCAGCCGCTCCACATGGCCGCGGGCGAACGCCTTGGCAACCAGGCCGCGCAACCTGGTGTGCTCGGGCGGCTCGTTCTCCATCATCTGGTGCCGGTGCAGCGCGTTGAACGGCTCGAACCGCTCGGCCGGCGGCCGGTCCCGCCAGAGCCGGCCGGCCCGCCGATCCCTGAGCAACGCGTTGGAAGCGTGGTAGCCGAAGGCCAGGTACATGCCACTAGGTGGATGCCAGGCCAGCGGCGTCTGCGCACGCAGGTCGGCCAGCACCGGGTACGGGTCCGCGATCAGCTCCGGCGCGGTCAAGTCGAGGTCGTCAATCCGCATCGGCCGGCCCACCGGTGGGTTCCGACTGCGCGCTGGAGGTCATCCAGCGCTCCGGGCCGGCCAGCCGGCGGGCCGCCCGGGCCCGCTCGGCCTGCACCTCGACGATCTGCCGCGCCTCGGCCGCGTCCCGATCCGGCGCGTGCACCCGCACCGGGCCAGGCGTGCTGTCCAGGTGAACGGTAGCCAGGTCGAGCCGGCGCTGCAGCGGGCCGGCGGTCAGCCGCAGGCTCTGCGGCTTGCCGTGCGGGATCACGTCAAGCACTCGGTGCAGCCGGCCCCGCCTGGACACGAACACCGAGCCGTCCGCGCCGCAGGCCACGTTCGGCCAGGTCACCGGTCGCAGCCAGCGGGCCCGCCTGGGTAGTCCGATCAGCGGCACGGCATCGAGCTCGACGCCGGGCAGCACCCGGCTGATCACGCCCAGCGCGGTGGGTCGGGGGGCGACCGGCAACAGCACCGAGGTGCGGGCGGTGCCGTCCTCGCCCACGCCGGGCGAGTAGCCGGCCACGTTCACCTCGACCTTGACCCAGTCGCGGCTGCGCCACAGCAGCGGTTGGACGATCCGCAGCGCCTGCACCCGGCCGGGCGGGACGGTCTGGCTGCGGTGCTCGAGCAACCCGTGCCGCAGCCGCAGCCCGTCCGCCGACTCGGCCACCACGAAGTCGAAACCGTTGCTGAACGAGCGGAACAGCGTGGTGACGATACCGATCAGGGCCGGCAGCCCACCGATCAGGATCGCCGGTTGCCAGATCGCGCTGGCGGCCAGGCCGAACACCACGAGCAGCGCGAACATCGTGCCCGCGGACAGCATGACGGAGCCGACCAACGCACCCAGCGGCACCCGCACCAGCACCTGCTCGTCGGCCTCCGGTGCGTCCGGTTTCACCCCGGCGGCCCGAGCCAGCAGCGTCGCCCGCAACTCCTGGGCGTGCCGCTCGGACAGGTAGGCCAGCGGCGCCTCGCTCGAGCTTCCGCCGGCCACCTCGAGGCTCAGCTCGGCCAGCCCGAGCAGCCTGGCCAGCAGCGGGCGGACCACGTCGACCGCCTGCAGCCGGTCCAACCTGACCTGTCGGGAACGCCGGAACAGCACGCCGGTCTCCAGCCGCAATGCATCGGGCTCGATCCGGTAGCGGGTGAAATACCAACTCAAGAAGCCGTAGACGAGTCCGATCAGGATCGCGGCGCCGAGCACGATGCCGGTCATGGTCAGCCCGGTGTCGGCACTGGTGACCGCATTCTGGCTGAGCAGCACGAGCACCGCGGCGACCACGGTCCAGCCTCGGGCCAGTGGGGTCAGCGGATGCAGCCGGTGCCATTCGCCGTCGACGGCAGGCCCGGCGTAGGCGTAGTCAACCGGGCCGGGACCGGTGCTCACAGGCCTGCCGATCTCGCTTCACCCAGCGCGGCCAGCCGGTCGCGCAACCGGGCCGCCTCGTCCGGCACCAGCCCGGGGATGCTCGCGTCGGTGGCTGCGGCCGCGGTGTGTAGCTGCACGGTGGCGATCCCGAACCGGCGCTCCAGCGGACCTGCGGTCACGTCCACGAACTGCATCCGGCCGTACGGCACCACAACCAGCCGGCGAACCAGCACTCCGCGCACCACGAGCAGGTCCTCGGCGCGCTCGGCGTATCCCCAGGCTCGCCAGTTCCGCCCTACCGCGGTCCACCCGAACACCACGATCGCCACCGCGACGGCAGCGACCGCAAGGACGATCGCGGTCGAGACGAGCGACATCAGGATCGCCAGAACGATCAGGAACAGCGGCACCACCCAGAGCAACAGGCTGATCCGCCGGACCGTGCGCAGTCGACTGGAGACCGGGACCCAATGCTGGTCTGGCGGCGCGAATGCCACCTCGATACCGGCCATCCAGTCAGCCTAGCTGGGCACGATCGGCGGTAGCGCGGCGCCGACGAGCTGGCGGCGCCGGTCTCTGGTCCGCAGTACTCCGATCAGCACGGCCAGTCCGGTCGCCACCGCAAGCGCGCCGAACGTAGCCAGCCCGGCCAGGCCCACCCGGAGCAAGACCGACCGATCCGCGGACACCCAAGCCTCGGCCTCGACCTGCGCGCAGGTCAACACGGCCGGCCCGGTGAACGGCGCGCTGAACCCGCCCAGCCAGCGCAGCGTCTCGTCGTCGCTGTCCTGCACCGTCGCGCGCTCGAACCGGCGCCGCTCGGTGTCGATCCGCACCTCGGCGAGACCCGGCGCACCGCGGACGGTGCAGTTGGTCGGCAGGTGCACGGTGTCGTAGCCGTAGATCAGGTAGCGCTCGCCGGCCCGCGCCGTCACCGGCACACCCTGACCCAGTGGACCGACCCAGGACGTGTCGCCGGTGGCGGTCAGCTGGGTCCAGTTCGCGGCGAGCACCGCGGCCATCGCGGCCAGTACGACCGCGGCCAGCACCGCAGGGGCCAGAAACCAGCCGCGGCTCGGTTTGATCGCGGGTGGCTCGGGCGCCGGCGGTAGGTACGGTTCGGGTTCGGCGACCGGTGCCGCCGGGGGCTCCGGCTCAGGTTCGGGCTCGGGTGGTGCCGGCGCAGATGGCGGCGCCGGTGGCGGCGCGAGCGCGGGCTCGAGCGCCGGCTCAGGCTCGGGCGCCGGCTCAGGTTCGGGCACCGGCTCAGGTTCGGGCGCCGGCTCAGGATCGGGTTCAGGGTCCGGTGGCGCCGGCTCGGACCGACTCACCGGTGGTAGCGGCACGGGCCGCGGCACCGGCTTGGGCACCGGCCGAGGCGCCGGCTGCGCAGCCGGTTGCGGCGCCTCGTCGTCCTGGCCCATCGTCCGGCACCCCCTCGGTAGCCCACTTCGCCGGCTGATCCTGGCAGACTCGCGCACATGACCGAAAGAGCGATCGGCGTCGGCATCGGAGCACGTGAGCTCGCTACCGAGGACATGGTGCTCAACATCGGCCCGCAGCACCCGTCCACCCACGGTGTGCTTCGGTTGCGGCTGACTCTGGACGGGGAACGGATCCTGTCCGCCGAGCCGATCGTCGGCTACATGCACCGGGGCGCCGAGAAGCTGTTCGAGGTCAGGGACTACCGCCAGATCCTTGTGCTGGCCAACCGGCACGACTGGCTGTCGGCGTTCGCCAACGAGCTCGGTGTGGTGATCGCGGCCGAGCGGATGCTCGGCATGGAGGTGCCTGAGCGGGCGGTCTGGGCCCGGACCCTGCTCGCCGAGATGAACCGGGTGCTCAACCACCTGATGTTCCTCGGCTCGTATCCGCTCGAGATCGGCGCGATCACTCCGATCTTCTACTCGTTCCGCGAACGTGAGGTGCTGCAAGCCGTCATGGAGGAAGTGTCCGGCGGCCGGATGCACTACATGTTCAACCGGATCGGCGGGCTCAAGGAGGAGCTTCCGGCCGGGTGGACCGAGCGGGCCAGGGCCGCGGTGCAAGCAGTGGACCGTGGCGTTGACGACATCGAGCAGCTGATCCTCGGCAACGAGATCTTCCGAGTTCGAACCTCCGGTGTCGGCGTGCTCTTGGCACCACTGATCTCCGAGTACGGGGTATCCGGACCGATCGCGCGAGCCAGCGGGGTGGACTTCGACCTACGCCGGGACGACCCGTATCTGGCCTACCCCGAGCTGTTCGGCCCGGACGGGCCGGGTCGGGTGGTGCTGCGCAAGGACGGCGACTGCCTGGCCCGGTTCGAGTGCCTGTTCGAGCAGGTCAGGGTCTCGCTGGTGCTCGCGCACGCATGCCTGGACCGGCTCGCCGAGCTCCCACCTGGCCCGATCAACGTGCGGTTGCCGAAGGTGCTCAAGGTGCCGGAAGGGACCACCTACGCCTGGACCGAGAACCCGCTCGGCATCAACGGCTACTACCTGGTCTCGCGCGGGGAGAAGACGCCGTGGCGGCTCAAGCTGCGCTCGGCGTCCTACAACAACATCCAGGTGCTCAGCCGGGTGCTGCCCGGCAACCTGGTCGCCGACATGATCGCGATCCTCGGGTCGATGTTCTTCGTGGTCGGGGACATCGACAAGTAAGCCCCACGCGGCGCGCACCGCGGTTCAGTGCGTGGCGTCGATCTCGCCGGCCTCGGGTGCCTCGGCATCTTCGAGTTCCTCCGGTGGCACCCGCAGCACCCGCTCGAGGAACAGCGCGGCCGCCACCAACAGCAGTGCGGCGGCGACGGTCAGGCCGCAAGCGATCAGCCGGCGGCGTTCCGGCGCGGCATCGTCGTAGTCGGACAGCAGCACCACGCCGAGCCCGAGGTAAAGCCCGGTCACCAGGGCACCCACCAGTGAGCTCGCCTTGGCCAGCGCGGCAGCGCGAGCGGTGAAGATCGGATCGACCCGGCGCGCGGCCGGCTGGCCGGAGCGGATCGCTGCCAGCCGGGACCGCAACGTGAGGGCGGTGCCGAATAGCACGACGGCGAGGAACGCCAAGGCGCCGGGCGCCGACCAGGGCACGGTGAGCGCGGTCCCCTCCCGGCTCTCCCACATCCGCACGGCCGCCCACCCGACCGCGGTGCTCGCCGCGGCCACGGCCAGCAGCACGCCTATTCGGGTCGGCTTCACGACGGCGACTCTACGCGGCTGATCGGTCTGATGCGCGGCGAAGCCGCACGCGCCGCCGGGCTTACCACGGTGCGATCAGGGTTTCGTCGATCCGCCGGATCCCGGCGGTGTCCAGCTTGGCCAGCAACTCGGCGATCGGGCCCTGACCGGGCAGCTGAGCGTCCGGTTCGATGTCGTGCCACGGGGCGAGCACGAACGCGCGCTCTCCGGCCCGTGGATGCGGCAGCGTGAGCTCGGCCGACGGGTTCACCACCTCGGCATACGTGATCACGTCGATGTCGAGAGTGCGCGGGCCCCAGCGGACGTCCCGGACCCGCTCGAACGCGTCCTCTACCGCCAGGCAGCGCTCCAGCAACGTGAGCGCCGACATCGACGTCGTGACCACCAGCACCGCGTTCAGGTACGGCGGTTGGTCGGCCGGCCCACCGACCGGTTCGGTCTCGTATACCGGGGAGATCGCCACCACGTCGATGCCCGGCGCGTCGACCAGCGCGTCAACCGCGCCCTGCAACAGCTCCAGCCGATCGCCGAGATTGCTGCCGAGCCCGAGCACCGCTCGGGCCCCGTGACTCGCCGTTGCGCTGGTCATGCGCGGCTCCGGGTAATCGTGACGCTCACGTCGTCGAAGGGCACGGCAATCGGAGCCTGCGGTTTGTGCACGGTCACTTCGACTGTGTCGACCGCCGGTTCGGCGAGGCATCGCTCGGCGATGCGCTGGGCGAGAGTCTCGATCAGGTTGACCGGTTCGCCCTCGATGACCGCGACGACGCCCGCGGCCAGGGCACCGTAGTCGACGGTGGCGGATAGATCGTCGGAGGCGGCCGCGGCCCGGGTGTCCAGCGACAGCACAAGATCGACTATGAACTCCTGGCCATCGACCCGTTCATGGTCGTAGACGCCGTGCCGACCACGCCCGGACAACCCGTGTAGCGCGATGCGATCACCCATTGGTCCCGAGCGTACCTGCGGGCCAGGGAGTGCCTGATGGATCTTGGCGGATGCGGGCGGTGATCCGGGTGGCGATCCGGCCTGGCGGAGGAGGAGCCGATCGCGGCGCTATGGCGACTCTCGACTTCGCCGCCGGGCGTCGTCCGGGCACCGATCCGCGCCGCTGAAGATCCATCAGACACTCCCTAGTCGTCCTCGGTCGGGCCGTCAGTCGAGGCGAGTACCCCAGACGCGTGGTGCACCCACAGCCGCCAGCCACCCGGGGTGCGGCGGAACACGTTTGTGGCGACCACGTGTCCGCCGGACAGTGCCGAGGAGTCGGCCTCGGCGTCGCCCACGGCGGTCAGGATGTTCTCCGCACAGGTCACCACGGCTACCTCGCCGGCCACCGAGATCTCCACGTCGGTGAGGAAGAACTGGATGTAGGACGTGTTGGCCATGATCGCGGCCCAGGACCGCAGCACCTGGTCACGCCCCTGGATCGGCGGCCAGCCCGGATGCACGCAGATCACGTCCTGGGCGTGCGGCTCGTCCAGCCAGACCCGGCCCATCCGGTCCAGGTCGGCGGCCTCGATCGCGGCGTAGAGCTCGCCGTTGGCCGCTTCGAGCACGGCGACGTCATCGGTTTCGGTCATCCGCCGGCCGCCGCTCGGACCGCAGCCGCCGCTCGGACCGCAGCCGCCGCTCGGACCGCAGCCGCCGCTCGGACCGCGGCCGCTGCTCGGGCCGGGTCCGCTGCTCGCACCGCAGCCGCGACCTTGACCGCATCCAGACTGCCGGCGACCTCGTGCACCCGGACGCCCCAGGCGCCCCCCAGAGCGGCGATCGCGGACACCGCAACCGTGGCATCCTCGCGCTCCTGCGCCGGGCGCGGCCCACCGTCGGTGGACCCGGTGATCTCACCGAGGAACCGCTTGCGGGACGCACCGATCAGCACCGGGCGGCCCAGGCTCAGGATCCGGTCGAGGTTGGCCAGCAAGGTCCAGTTATGCGCGGGCAGCTTGGCGAAGCCCAGGCCCGGATCCAAGATGATCGACTCCGGCGCGATGCCACCCTCGGCCGCAGTCTCGTACCGCTGCCTGAGCTCGTCACACACCTCGGCGACCACATCCTGGTAGGTGGCCTTGTCCTGCATGGTGGCCGAGTGGCCGCGCCAATGCATGATCACGTAGGGCACGCCGGACCCGGCCAGCAGCGGGATCATGCCCGGGTCGGCCAGCCCGCCGCTCACGTCGTTGACCATGCGCGCGCCGGCGTCCAGGGCGGCCGCGGCCACCTCGGCCCGCATGGTGTCGATGCTGACGTAGACGCCGGCGGCGGCCAGCTCGCGCACCACCGGCAGCACCCGACCGATCTCCTCGGCCGGGTCGATCCGATCCGCACCGGGCCGGCTCGACTCACCGCCGATGTCGACGATGTCGGCACCGCCCTTGGCCAGCTCGAAGCCGCGCTGGATGGCCGTGGCCGAGTCGGCATACCGGCCGCCGTCGGAGAACGAGTCGGGCGTCACGTTGATCACGCCCATGATCACGCAGCGGTCGGGATGCGGGAGGTCGGTCGCCGGATGCGACATGCGTGCACTGTATCGCCGTGATCACGGGCGCTCGATCGCCGGTCGCGCTCCCGATCGGCCGCTCAGGTGCCGCCGAGGATCAGGCTCATCGCCTCGGCCCTGGTCGCCGGTCGGTGCAGCATCCCGCGCACCGCGGAGGTCACCGTCTTCGCGCCGGGCTTGCGGATCCCGCGCATCGACATACACAGGTGCTCGGCCTCGACGACGACGATCACGCCGCGCGGCTGCAGGATCTTCACCAGCGCATCGGCGATCTGGACGGTGAGCCGTTCCTGCACCTGCGGCCGACGCGCGTAGACGTCGACCAGTCTGGCCAGCTTGGACAGCCCGGTGATCCGGCCGTCCTCGGACGGGATGTAGCCCACGTGGGCCACCCCGTGGAATGGGGTCAGGTGGTGCTCGCAGCAGCTGAACAGCTCGATGTCCTTGACCAGCACCAGCTCGTCGTGCCCGAGGTCGAACGTGGTGGTGAGGACGTCCTCCGGGCGCTGCCAGAGTCCGGCGAACATCTCCTGGTAGGCCCGGGCGACCCGGCGCGGGGTCTCCCGCAGCCCATCGCGGTCCGGGTCCTCACCGATGGCGAGCAGCAGCTCCTTGACGGCGGCCTCGGCGCGGGCGGCGTCGAACGGCTGGCGGGCAGCACCCGTCTCCGACGGTGGGAAGATCACCGGGTCGACCACGGCGGCTCCTAGACCTCTCGGGAGCGACGCTCCCCGGTGCCGCGCTCAACGCTTACGCGGCACCGATACACCCTAGGGCTCAGTCTGCCGTGACCTCGCCGGGGAACATCACCGGAGGGCGGTCGGACGGCCGCCGCCGGACCGATCCGGTCCAGGCCGGACGCTGTGGCCGCGGGATCACCGGACCGAAGATCCGGTTGATCTCCTCCTTGTCCAGGGTCTCCTTCTCCAGCAGCTCGAGCACCATCTGGTCGAGGGCGTCGCGGTTCTCCACGAGCACCTCCCACGCCTCGTCGTGCGCGGTCTCGATCAGCTTCTTGACTTCCTCGTCGACGATCGCGGCGACCTCTTCGGAGTAGTCCCGGATGTGGCCCATGTCGCGACCGAGGAAGACCTCGCCGTTCTGCTGGCCGAACCGGATCGCGCCCAGCCGCTCGGTCATGCCGTACTGGGTGACCATCGACCGGGCCAGCGCAGTCGCCTTTTCGATGTCGTTGGCCGCGCCGGTGGTCGGGTCGTGGAAGACCAGCTCCTCGGCGGCCCGGCCACCCAGCGCGTAGGCGAGCTGGTCGAGCATCTCGTTGCGGGTGGTCGAGTACTTGTCCTCGTCCGGCAACACCATCGTGTAGCCGAGCGCCCGACCGCGCGGCAAGATCGTGATCTTGTGAACAGGATCGGTGTTCGGCAGCGCGTACGCAACCAGGGCGTGCCCGGCCTCGTGGTACGCGGTGATCTTCTTTTCCTTGTCGTTCATCAGCCGAGTGCGCTTCTGCGGGCCGGCCACGACCCGGTCGATCGCCTCGTCCAGCGCGTTGTTGTCCACCAGCTGCTTGTCCAGCCGGGCGGTCAGCAGCGCGCCCTCGTTGAGCACGTTGGCCAGATCGGCGCCGGTGAAGCCGGGGGTTCGTCGGGCCACCGCCAGCAGGTCTACGTCCTGGGCCAGCGGCTTGCCCCTGGCGTGCACCTCGAGAATCTCGTGCCGGCCTCTGAGGTCGGGCCGCTCGACCGCGATCTGCCGGTCGAACCGGCCCGGCCGCAGCAGCGCCGGGTCGAGGATGTCCGGCCGGTTGGTCGCGGCGATCAGGATCACGCCGCCCTTGACGTCGAAGCCGTCCATCTCGACCAGCAGCTGGTTGAGGGTCTGCTCGCGCTCGTCGTGGCCACCGCCGAGCCCGGCACCGCGGTGCCGGCCAACCGCGTCGATCTCATCGACGAACACGATCGCCGGCGCGTTGGCCTTGGCCTGCTCGAACAGGTCGCGCACCCGGGAGGCACCGACACCGACGAACATCTCGACGAAGTCCGAACCCGAGATCGAGTAGAACGGGACCCCGGCCTCGCCGGCCACCGCACGGGCCAGCAGGGTCTTACCGGTGCCGGGCGGCCCGTAGAGCAGCACGCCCTTGGGGATCTTGGCGCCGATGGCCTGGAACTTGGCCGGGTTCTCCAGGAACTCCTTGATCTCCTGAAGCTCCTCGACCGCCTCGTCCGCACCGGCCACGTCGGCGAACGTGGTCTTCGGGGTGTCCTTGGAGACGAGCTTGGCCTTGGACCGGCCGAAGTTCATCACCCGTGAGCCGCCACCCTGCATCTGGTTCATCAGGAACAGCAGGAAAACCACGATCAGGACGAACGGCAGCAGGGTCAGCAGGAGGCCGACCAGGAAGCTCTGGCTGCGGTTCTCCACGGTGAACTTGTCCGGAATGCTGCCGTCGCGGCTCTTCTGCTCGAGCAGCTGCTGCAGCCGCGGACCAGCTCCCTCGATGTACGCCGCCCGGATCTTGTTGCTTTCCTTGATCTCGACGCCCTCTTTGAGGGTCAACTCGAGCTGCTGATCATTGCCCCCGACCAGCTTGGCGTGCTGCACCTGGTTCTTGTCGATCGCCTCGAGTGCGAGTGCGGAGTCGACCTTCTTGAAGCCGTTGGAACCCAGCATCGAGCCGATGATGAGCACGGCGAGCACGGCCAACGCGATCCACATCGCCGGGCCACGGAGATAGCGCCTCAAGTTCGTTTCGCGGGGCCGACTGCCCCGACCCTCCTGCCAGCGTCCGGCCCCGCGGGTCGCGGAGCGTATGCGCCCTGATCATCTCAGGGTTTTCGACGGTACACCGCACGCGCGCGGCACCGCAGGCGCAGAGTCGATACGCCTATGGTTAGTGTCCGCCATGTCGAGCGCTCGGCAAAGTCCGGCTCGTTCCATATCGAGGGCCCGGACTGGCCAGTGTTCGCCGCCAGAGTACGTTGATCACCCTATTTGTGTTATTTGTCACGCATAGAGGTGCGGCGCGAGCGTCCCCACGAACGGCAGGTTCCGGTACTTCTGGGCGTAGTCCAACCCATAGCCGATCACGAACTCGTTCGGGATATCGAAGCCCACGTACCGGACCGGGACGTCCACTCTGATCATGTCCGGCTTGCGGAGCAGCGCGCACACCTCCACCGAGGCCGGGCCCCGGGAGGACAGGTTGGTCAGCAGCCAGGACAGGGTCAGCCCGGTGTCGATGATGTCCTCGACCACCAGCACGTTACGGCCGGCCACATCCGTGTCCAGGTCTTTCAAGATCCGCACCACGCCGGAGGACTTGGTGCCCGACCCGTAGGACGACACCGCCATCCAGTCCATCTCGACCGGGTGGTGCAGCGTCCTGGCCAGGTCGGCCATCACCATCACCGCACCCCGGAGCACCCCGACCAGCAGCAGGTCCCGGCCCTGGTAGTCCTCGTCGATCCGAGCCGCCAGCTCGGCGAGCTTGTCCTGGATCTGCTCGGCGGTCACCAAGACCGAGGCAAGGTCGGCACCGAGATCCTTCTCTTCCACGCACGTCTCCTGATCAGGCCGGCTGGGCGGGGTCGAACCAGAGCCTGCCATACCGGCGCACGGCCGCAATCCCGCCTGGCAGATCGATCCCGTGCTGACCGTGCCAATCGGTGATCAGCGCGTCGATCGCGCGGATGTGCACGGCGAACAGGTCCCCGGCCGGGCAACCGGCGGCGACGGCAAGCTTGCGCAGCACCCGGCGCCGCACCGCGAGCGGGAGCCCGGCCAGTTGTTCGATGTCGACGCCGCCGTCGACGCCGCCGTCGTCCGGCTCGGCGGCCCGCGCCTTACCGATCTCCGCCACGCCACCGATCTCCGCCACGACCGCGTCGGCCCAGCCGTCCAGCGCCGCGGCATCCTCGCGGAGCAGCTCGGCGGTCCTGGCCAGCGCCTCTGGCACGCCGGGTCCCAGCGCGGCGACCAGTGCCGGCAGCACGTCCTGCCGGATCCGGACCCGGGTGAACGCCGGGTCCGAGTTGTGTGGATCGGTCCACGGCACAAGGCCCTCGGCAGTGCAGGCGGCCCGCGTGGTGGCCCGGTCCACCGCGAGCAGCGGACGGCGATAGCGGCCATTCGCGCTCACCGGCGCCATCCCGGCCAGCGATCGGCCACCGGAGCCACGGGCCAGCCCGAGCAGCACGGTCTCGGCCTGGTCGTCCAGGGTGTGGCCGAGCAGTACGGCGACCGCGCCGAGCCGAGTCGCGGCCTCGTCGAGTGCGGCATACCTGGCCGTCCGGGCTGCCGCCTCCGGACCACCGCGAGTGCCGACCTTGACGGGTGCCACTTCGACCGGCGCCAGCCCAAGCCCGCGCAAGGTGCCGGCGAGCTCGACAGCGCGCTGCGCCGAGCCGTCCTGCAGGCCGTGATCTACGGTGATCGCGCCGGCCCGCAACCCGGCCCGGGGAGCCTCGAACCCGGCCGCCGCGGCCAGCGCAAGCGAGTCGACACCCCCGCTGCAGGCCACCAGGACAAGATCCCGGTCGGACAATCCGGACAACGCTCGGCGGACCGCGAGCCGGACCTGAGCGACCGCCGGCTGTGGTCCCACGACCGTGCCGTGACGCTACTCGGCGGTGGCCACGGCGCCCCGGCCGTGGATACGCCGTACCCAGGCCTCGGGGTCACCGATCTCCGCCGCGGTGGGCAGCGTGTTGGGCGAGGTCCATACCCGGTTGAACCCGTCCATGCCGACCCTGTCTACTACCTCGCGGACGAACCGCTCACCATCCCGGTACTGCCGAAGCTTGGCGTCGATGCCGAGCAGCCGGCGGACGGTCTGGTCGAACCGGCCGGCCTTGGCCCGGCGACGCTGGAACCGCTGCCGGATCTCCGACACGCTCCCGATGACCTGCGGGCCGACCGCGTCCATCACGTAGTCCGCGTGCCCTTCGAGCAGCGACATCACCGCGGTCAGCCGGTCCAGGATCTCGCGCTGCTGCGGGGTCTGGACCACGTCGAGCAGGCTGGCCGGATGCTCACCGCGCTGCTGGCTCCGCACCGACTCGACCAGCACGTCCAGCGCCGAGCGCAGCTTCTGGGCCACTGCGGTCGGGTCGATCTCGGTCGCCGACAGGAAGGCGCGGATCTCCCCGCGCAGGTGCTCACGCAGCCAGGGCACGGCGGTGAACTGCACCCGGTGGGTCTCCTCGTGGATGCACACCCACAGCCGGAAGTCGTCACGAACGACCTTCATCTCGCGCTCGACGTGCACCACGTTCGGCGCCACCAGCAGCAGACTGCCGCTGGCTGCGTTGGAGTTCTCGCCGAACAGCTCGTACTGGCCGAGCACCCGACTGGACAGATAGGCCAGTACGGTGCCGACCTCGATCCCGGTCACCCGGGAGCCGACCGCGAACGCGAGCTCGCCGGCAGTCGAGCTTGACCGGCGCTCCTCGAGCTTTTCGGTCAGCGGCTGCAAGACCTCACGCAGGCCGGCGATGTTGGCCTGAACCCAGCCGCGCCGATCGACTACCAGGATCGGCGCCACGCTGGTCGACGCGTGCAGGCCGGTGACCTGCTGCACGTGCGAGACCGCCTCGGCGGCGAACCGGCGCAGGTCCGCCACGACTTCGGTCACTTCCTCGCGGGACACCTGCGGGCCAGGGCGGACGAGCCGGTTCGCGGTCGTGGCCGCCAGAGCCCAGTCGATCAGCTCGCCGGTGGGTGGCATGTTCCCCACCGTACGCGGTCGCCGCGGATCCGGCTTCCCCCGCGCGTTGGCCCTCGCGTCGGCCCTACGCGCCAAGCCCTGGCGTCGGGCCACGCGTTGGGCTCAGCCCAGCTGCCTGGGGATCACCTGCGCCCAGTGCCGCCGAGAGATCGGCTCATCGCCCTCGGCCGCTTCGACGACGAGATCGACCTCGAAGTCGGTCTCGGTCGCCCGAAAGTCGAGCTCGGCCGTGGCGCGCACCGCGGTCTGCGGCCAGGCCAGGGTGAACTCGGCCGAGGCGCGGGCGTGCTGGGCGAAGTTGCGCTCGTCCACGCTCACCCGGCCGGTGTAGTGCTCGGTGGCCCGGCCGCCGAACGGCACCTCATAGCTGGAACCGTGATCGACGACCGCGGACACGGTCCTGGCCAGCACGTCGCGTTCGATCCGCCAGACCACACCCGCGCCGGACTCGGCCGCGACGGC
>JAKEEW010000720.1 GCA_022616375.1 Sporichthyaceae bacterium | reverse complement strand
GGTGGTTGGGTACGCGCCAGCGGCGGACACCAGCGCATGCCTGTACGACTCTGGGGCGCCGTACTTCATCGAGAACTCCGACGGTAGCCTCGCCCTGGTGTCGGTGGAGGTCGACGGCCCGCCATGCCCGCACTCCGAAGCAGAGACCACCGCCCGCGTGGACCGGATCGTTGACTGGATCCAGCTCATCATCGGCTGACCCTGGGTACGACACGGAAGTAGCGGCGCGAGATATCGCGCTCAAACCCCAAAGATAAGGCAGTCATGCGCGCTGGGCGGTGGCGCGCTGGCGGGCCGACTCGTACAGCACGATGGCGGCGGCGGTGGCCGCATTGAGAGAGCTGGCTGTGCCGGCGATGGGGATACGGATGATGTGGTCGCAGGCGTCGCACCATGCGGTGCTGAGTCCGGTGGTCTCGTGGCCGACGAGGACGACGGTCGGGTGGGTGAAGTCGTAGTCGGCGACGTCGCGGGCACCGTTCTCGTCGGTGCCCACCAAGCGTGCGTCGATGCCATGGTCGCGGATCGTGGTGATCCAATCAAGTACCGGCCGGTGGGACGGTAGCCGAACCACGGGCACCGTGAACAGCGAGCCGGTGCTGGCGCGTACCGATTTCGGGTCGTAGACATCGGCGGCGTGGCCGGTGACGATGACGCCGCAGGCGCCGAAGGCGTCGGCGGAACGGATCAGTGTGCCGATGTTGCCTGGGCTGGTGGGCCGGTCGAAGACGACCACGAGCAGGTCAGGCCCGGTCGGGAAGCGGCCCAGGTCATCGGCGGGCAGGCCGACCACAGCGAGCAGCTCCGGGGCGGTATCGGTCTTGCCGCCCAGTTCATGCATCAGCTCACCGGCGACGGCGACCCTGCTCGCGCCGGTCTGGGCGATGATCTGCCGCGCCCACGTCGACAGGCTCATGTCGGCGTTGAAGAGAAGCTCTCGGATCTGCCAGCCGGCCTGGACCGCCATGGTGATGGGTCGTACACCCTGCACGAGGAACGCTGCGCTGCGTTGGCGCTTGGTGCGGTTGCCCAGCAGCGCTTCCCACTGCTGGAACCGCGCGTTACGCGTCGTAACCCGCAGCACCGTCTC
>JAKEEW010000719.1 GCA_022616375.1 Sporichthyaceae bacterium | reverse complement strand
TACGTTGCTCAGCTTTGATACGGACTTCGGACACGGCGAAGACTCCTCGAACGAATATCTACCGGGTTGCGCGGTTGGTCGCGTGCTGTCTTGTGGGCCCGATGGGCGCGCACTGCCGACCTACCGCGTCGATCACGGAGCCGGAGGGCGTCCCTCGCCGGGCAGCTCGACTACCTTACCGCACCGACGGACTAGCTCGCCGCGTCGTCGAACAGGCTGGTGACCGATCCGTCGTTGAACACCTCGGTGATCGCCCGGCCGATCAGCGGAGCGATGGACAGCACAGTCAGCTTGTCGAACCTGCGGTCCGGACCGATCGGCAGCGTGTTGGTCACGACCACCTCGCTGATCGCCGAGTTCTTCAGCCGGTCCACCGCGGGCCCGGACAGCACGCCGTGGGTGGCCGCCACGATGACCTCGGCCGCGCCGGCCTCGAACAGCGCCTCGGAGGCCTTGATGATCGTCCCGGCGGTGTCGATGATGTCGTCGACGATCAGGCACACCCGGCCCTCGACCTCGCCGACTACCCGGTTGGCCGCGACCACGTTCGGCTGGGTCAGGTCGCGGGTCTTGTGGATGAACGCCAGCGGGCAACCGCCGAGCCGGTGGGTCCAGCGCTCGGCCATCCGGACCCGGCCGGTGTCCGGCGCCACCACCGTCACCCGTTCCGGGTCGAGCCGGCCTTCCAGGTGGTCGGCCAGGATCGGGAACGCGAACAGGTGGTCGACCGGGCCGTCGAAGAAGCCCTGGATCTGTGCGGTGTGCAGGTCGACCGAGATCAGCCGGTCGGCGCCTGCGGTCTTGAACAGGTCGGCCATCAGCCGGGCCGAGATCGGCTCCCGGCCGCGGTGCTTCTTGTCCTGCCTGGCGTAGCCGTAGAACGGGGCAACCACGGTGATGCGCTTGGCCGAGGCCCGCTTCAGCGCATCTACCATGATCAACTGTTCCATGATCCATTTGTTGATGGGTGCGGTGTGGCTCTGGATGACGAACGCGTCGCAGCCCCGGGCGGAGATGTCGAAGCGCACGTAGATCTCGCCGTTGGCGAAGTCGTAAGCGCTCATCGGCACCGGCTCGATGCCGAGCTGCTGGCAGATCTCGGTGGCCAGCTCGGGGTGCGAGCGGCCGGCGAACACCAGCAGCTCCTTCTCGCCGGTGGTCTTGATCCCACTCATGGCGTCTCCTCCCCGGAGCCACCGCCCGGGCGGTCACCGGCTGCTTCGCCGGCCCGGTCCCGCCGCTCAGCCTGCTCGGTCTGCGTGGTCTCGGTCTGGCCGGCCTCGGTCTGTTCAGTGTGCCGCCTGGCGCGCGCCGCGGCCTCTGCCGCCGGGGTACCGGCCCGGCGGCGCTCCACCCAGCCGGCGATGTTGCGCTGCCTGGCCCGGCCGACCCCCATCGCACCGGGCGGCACGTCATCGGTGATGACCGAGCCGGCCGCGGTGTAGGCACCGTCGCCGACCGTGACCGGGGCGACGAACATGTTGTCCGCCCCGGTCCTGGCGTGGCTGCCGATGACGGTGTGGTGCTTGGCCACGCCGTCGTAGTTCACGATCACGGTAGCGGCGCCGATGTTGGTGTGCTCGCCGATCGTGGCGTCCCCGATGTAGGACAGGTGCGGCACTTTCGTGCCGGTGCCGACATCGGCGTTCTTCATCTCGACGAACGTGCCCACGTGCGCCCCGGCGCCGAGCTTGGTGCCGGGCCGGAGATAGACGTAGGGGCCGACGGTCGCGTCCTGGCCGATCTCGGCGCCGTTCGCGACCGCGTAGCGGACCAACGCGCCGGTGCCGACCTCGGTGTCCCGCAGCGTGCAGTCCGGGCCGACGACCGCGCCGGTCCGGATCACGGTGCCACCCTCCAGACGGGTGCCCGGGTGCAGGGTTACCTCAGGCTCGAGCTCGGCGGCCGAGTCGATCCAGGTGGTGGCCGGGTCGATGATGGTGACCCCGGCGCGCATCCAGGACTCGAGCAGCCGGTCGTTGAGTAGCCGCCCGGCTCGGGCCAGCTCGACCCGGTCGTTGACGCCCAGCGCCTCGTCCGGGTTGCCGGCCGGCACGGCGGCGACCTGATGGCCGTCCGTGCGCAGGACGCCGATCACATCGGTGAGGTACTCCTCGCCCTGCGCGTTGGCGGTGGACAGCCGGGTCAGCGCCTCTCGCAGCAGCTTCCCGTCGAAGACGTAGATGCCGGAGTTGATCTCGCCGATCGCGCGCTGCTCGGCCGTGGCGTCCCGCTCCTCGACGATCGCCGCCAGGGTGCCGTCGGCCGACCTGATGATCCGGCCGAGCCCGCTCGGGTCGGGCAGCACGGCGGTCAGCACGGTGGCGCCGCAGCCGCCGGTGAGATGCGCGTCGATCAAGCCGGTCAGCGTGTCGGTGGTGAGCAGCGGCACGTCCCCGTAGGTGACCACGACGGTGCCCTCGACCTCGTCGATCGTGCTCAGCGCGGTCCGGACTGCGTGGCCGGTGCCGAGCTGCCGCTCCTGGACCACCGGCACGGCGCTCGGCGCCGCCTCGGCCAGGTAGCCGGCGACCTGGTCCCGGCCGTGCCCGATCACCACCAGCAGATGCTGCGGATCGAGCCCGGCGGCGGTCGCTACCGCGTGCCCGAGCAGCGGACGGCCGGCGATCTCGTGCAGCACCTTGGGCAGACTGGACTTCATCCTGGTGCCCTCGCCTGCGGCGAGAATGATGACGGCGGCCGGACGCTGGGGGGTCACGAGCGTCACATTACCGGCGAGTGCGCAACGGCTCCCTACTGGCGAAGAGCGCAGCGGCGGCGACGTGATCGACTTGGCGGTCCCACCGGTTGGCGGTCCCACCGGCCGGAGCAGCCGGCGCTGACGGCGCGGGCTGGCGCCCGGCGGACCACGTGCTCCCGGGGCAGGAATCGAACCTGCGTCGTACCGTGATTCAAAGTCACGTCGCCCCTGCCAACAGAGCAACCCGGGATCGCCCTCACCAGGGTACGAGATCTCCGTACCCACCCGTCCGGCGACGCGAACTGTTCGCCCGACTTTTACGACTTGTCCAAACTGGGTAGGCTTGCCTTACCTACGATGGGGTAGGTTACGGTTGCGTAGCCAACGGCCCGAACCCCGCCGATCCCGCTTCCCCATCCCCGAGCCGAGGGACCGATGCCATGACACCCCCTACCGCAACCCTGGTCGACGAAGACCTCGACGTCGCCGAATCCCCTGTCGCCGGATCCACTATCACCAGATCCCGCGACGTTACTGAGGTCAAGGTAGTTCACGGGGGAGATCGCAAGAAGGGTGGAGAGCAGATCGCCCTCTTCCTGTTCATCGCCATCCCGTTCGTCGCTCTGGTCGCGGCCATTCCGTTCGCCTGGGGGTGGGGGCTCGGCTGGCGCGACGTGGTGATCGCCACGGTGATGTATGCAATCGCCGGACACGGGATCGGCACCGGGTACCACCGATACTTCACCCACGGCTCCTTCAAGGCCCGCCGGCCGCTGCGGATCGCGCTCGCGGTCGCCGGCTCGCTGGCCATCGAGGGACCGGTCGTGCGCTGGGTCGCGGATCACCGCAAGCACCACAAGTTCTCCGACAAGGAAGGCGATCCGCACTCGCCCTGGCGCTACGGCGATACCGTGCCGGCCCTGATGAAGGGGCTGTGGTACGCCCACGTCGGCTGGCTGTTCGACGTGGAGCAGACCCCGCAGGCGCAGTACGCCCCTGACCTGCTCAGGGACCGCGACATCGCCAAGGTGAGCCGGTTGTTCCCCTACCTCACCGCGCTGTCCTTGCTGCTGCCGCCGATCGTCGGTGGTCTGTGGTCGATGTCGTGGCAGGGCGCGCTGACCGCGTTCTTTTGGGGCACCCTGGTCCGGGTCGGACTGCTGCACCACGTCACCTGGTCGATCAACTCGATCTGCCACGCGATGGGCGAGCGCCCGTTCAAGAGCCGGGACAAGTCGGGCAACGTCTGGTGGCTGGCCGTGCTGTCGATGGGCGAGTCCTGGCACAACCTGCACCATGCCGACCCGACCTGCGCACGGCACGGCGTGCTGCCCGGCCAGGTGGACAGCAACGCCCGGCTGATCAGCTGGCTGGAGAAGCTCGGCTGGGCCTACGACGTGCGCTGGCCGACCCCGGAGCGGATCGCAGCCAAACGGGCCGACTAGGGTCTACTTCAGTTGTGACCGACACATCTGAACAATCTCCCCGCCGGACCAGTGGCCGGGTGCGCATGACCGGCAAGCAACGCCGGGAACAGTTGCTGGACGTTGGCCGGCGACTGTTCGCCGAGCGCGGCTTCGACGCAACCTCGGTCGAGGAGATCGCGGCCAAGGCCGGGGTCTCCAAGCCGCTGGTGTACGAGCACTTCGGCGGCAAGGAGGGGCTCTATGCGGTCGTGGTCGACCGCGAGATGAGCCAGCTGCTCGACACGGTGACCGGCGCGCTCACCGGTGGGCACCCGCGCGAGCTGCTCGAGCAGGCCGCGTTCGCGCTGCTCGACTACATCGAGCAATCCGCCGACGGGTTCCGGATCTTGGTCAGGGACTCGCCGGTGGCACAGTCCACCGGGTCGTTCGCGTCGTTGATCTCCGATATCGCGACCCAGGTCGAGCACATCCTGATCGCGGAGTTCAAGCATCGGGGGTTCGAGGCCAAGCACGCGCCGATGTACGCCCAGATGCTGGTCGGGATGGTTGCGCTTACCGGCCAGTGGTGGCTCGAGGTGCGCAAACCGCGTAAAGCTGACGTAGCGGCGCATCTGGTTAACCTGGCCTGGAACGGCTTGTCCGGACTCGAACAGAAGCCGGTGCTCATCAGCCGCCGGGCCCGGTAGCCGGGCTAATCATCGATCGCGGTACCGTGCGGGCTACCGAGAGGGGTACGACGATGCGACCGCAGGTCATGATCAGGCGCGGCAGGCCAGGCCGCGGCCTAGCCGCGCTGCTGTCGCTGCCCGTGGTCGCGGCGATGCTGACCGGCGGCTGCAGCAACGACAACGGCAACTCGAGCTCGCCCGGGTTCTCACCCGGTCCGACCACTGCGGCCGCCGGGCCCGATCCCTGCCAGCTGGTAACCCAGAACGACGTCATGCAGACCATCGCGGTCCAGGTGACCTCGGGCGGCCGGATCAGGGGCCGGCTACCCGGTCAGGTCGGCTGCGGCTACACAGCGATGAACGCGCCGATCGTGGTCACCGTGGCCGTGATCCCGCCACCCGGCTCGGCCGAGCTGTGGACCTCGCTGTCCACCGACAACGCAGGTGGCACGCCGGTCGAGGGCCTGGGCGACGAGGCGTTCGAGAAATCCGGGGTGATCTGGGCGCGCAAGGGCGAGACCGTCGTCAACGTGTTCGTCGGCGGGATGAACGAGAAGGACGTCAAGACCGCGTCGACCGAGCTGGCCAGGATCGCGGTCTCCCGGCTCTGACACCGGCCGGCTCTGGCACCGGCCGGCTCTGGCACCGGCCGGCTCTGGCATTGGCCGACCCGGTCCGGCCCGCGGGGCCGAGCTGTGCGCCGCGTCGATAGGCTCGCGGCCATGCGCGTGCTGGTCTTCGGAACGTACGACGCGGCCCGGCATCCCCGAGTCGCCGTGCTCGCCGAGGGGCTCCGCCGGCACGGTGCCGAGATCGTCGAGTGCAACGTGCCGCTCGGCCTGGACACCGCAGACCGGGTGGCCATCCTGCGGCAACCGTGGCGGCTCCCGGTGCTGGCGGCCCGGATCGCCTGGAGTTGGCGGGGGCTGGCCCGGCGGGCTCGCCGGCTACCGGCTCCCGACCTTGTCCTGGTCGGCTACCTCGGGCACTTCGACGTCCGGCTCGCCCGCTGGCTCTACCCGGACCTCCCGATCGTGCTCGACCACCTGATCGGCGCCGCGGACACCGCGGCCGACCGGGGCCTGGGCGGCGGGCTCAAGGACCGGATGCTGCGCCGGCTGGACACCGGGGCGCTGCAGGCCGCCGACCTGGTGGTGGTCGATACCGACGAGCACCTCGCGGCCCTGCCGGCTGAGTTCCGGGACAAGGGGGTAGTCGTCCCGGTCGGCGCCCCCGATTCGTGGTTCGCCGCGGCAGCACCCGGCGGATCGCCCGGAGCCGCTCCCGCCGGGCCGGTCGCAGCTCCGCTGCGGGTGATCTTCTACGGCCTGTACACACCGCTGCAGGGGGCCCCGGTGATCGGCGCGGCGCTGCGGTTGCTCCCGCCCGGATCGGCCGAGGTGACCATGGTCGGCACCGGCCAGGATCTGGCCACCACCCGAGCCGCGGCGGCCGGCGCACGCGTCGACACCCGGTGGCTGGACTGGGTGGCCGCGGCCGAGCTCCCCGAGCTGGTAGCCGGCCACCAGGTCTGCCTGGGCATCTTCGGAACCGGCGAGAAGGCCCGCCGGGTGGTGCCGAACAAGGTCTTCCAAGGGGCGGCCGCCGGCTGCGCGATCGTCACCTCGGACACACCCGCGCAGCGCCGGGCGCTCGGCGACGCGGCCATCCTGGTGCCCGCCGGTGATCCGCAGGCGCTGGCCGAGGCACTGCGCCGGCTGGCCGCCGATCCCGACCTGACCGCCCGATACCGAGATGCGGCCGCCACCCATGCCGCGGCGAAGTTCAGCCCGCACGCCGTGGTGACCGCGCTACTCGACCGCCTTCCCACGCTCGAGGTGACCCACCCATGAGCCCACTACCTCCGCTGTCGCCGAACGCCTCGCTGCGCTACGACGTCATCCGCCGGCTGCTGCCGGACGGGCCGGCCACCGTGCTCGAAGTCGGTTGCGGGATGGGCGGGGTCGGCGCCCGGCTGGCCCAGCGGTACGACTACCTGGGCCTGGAGCCCGACCCGACCTCCTACGCCGTGGCCGCCCGCCGGGTCGGCGCGGCGAGCCCGTCCGGCGAGGTCCGCAACACCGACCTGGCCGGCCTGGCCGACGACGAGCGGTTCGACCTGGTCTGCGCGTTCGAGGTGCTCGAGCACATCGAGGACGATCGGGCCGCGCTGAAGGAATGGGTGAGCCGGCTCAAGCCGGGTGGGCAACTGCTGCTCAGCACCCCGGCGCATCAGGCCAGGTTCGCCTCGGCCGACACCATGGCCGGGCACTTCCGCCGCTACGACCCCGAGGTGATGGCCGAGCGGCTGACCGAGGCCGGGCTGGTCGACCAGCGGATCGTGCTGTACGGGATGCCGCTGGGCTACCTGCTCGAGGCCGGCCGCAACGTGGTCGGCCGGCGGCGGCTGCGCGAGCCCGGCGCGGACATGGCCGAACGGACCAGCGGAAGCGGCCGGCTGCTCCAGCCGGGCGGCCGGCTCGCCGGCACCGCGATCGGATTGACTACCAAGCCGTTCCAGCTGGTCCAGCGCGCATTCCCGAACCGCGGGCCGGGCCTGGTCGCATCCGCCCGCAAGCCGGGCTCGGTGGTCTAGCCCGGCGCCGTCGCGGCCGTGGTCTCAGTCCGGGTCTCAGTGGTCCGGCGGTAGATGATCCCTGGACCGCACGATCAGGTCGGCAAGCAGCGCCAGCACCGCGACCATCAACCCGGACATCACGACCAGCACCGTGTTGGCCGCGAATCTGACCGGGTGCACGATCAGGTCGTAGCCGGCCTTGACCGCTCCGATCGCCAGCAGCCACAGGGCCAACGGCATGAGGACCTTGAGCGGGTTGAAATACATGACCATCCGCAGCACCTGCAGGATGTAGCGGTACGCGTCGGTGATGAAGTGGAACTTCGACGCGCCGGAGCGCTTCGCGTAGTCGATCGGCAGGTAGCGGATGTCGTGCTGGTTGGACAGAAACGCCAGCGTGATCGTGGTCACGCAGGAGAACCCGGCCGGCAGCAACCGCAGGTAGGGCAGCGCGACGTCCCGCCGGAACGCCCGCAGCCCGGAGTTGAGGTCGGGGATCTCCTCGTTGGTCAGCCGCTCCGCGATCTTGCGGATCAGCCACTTCGCCGGCACCCGGAGCAGCTTGTGCGACCCCTGCTCGGACGTGCGGGCGCCGACCACCTGGTCGTAGCTCGGGTCGTCGACGAGCATCTGGACCAGCTCGGGGATCCGCTCGTTCGGGTAGGTCATATCCGCGTCGGTCCACACGACGATCTCGCCGCGGGCCTGCTGGGTGCCCAGCCGCCGGGCGGTGCCGGCTCCGCCGTTGCGCCGGAACGCGACCAGCTTCAGCGGTGGGTACTTGTCCGCGATTCCCTTGATCCGCTCGAGCGTAGCGTCGGTGGACGCGTCGTCGATCACTAATAGTTCGTAGCTGAACCCGCTCGCCTCCATGGCGGCGCTGATCCGCTCGATCTCCAGCACGACGTGATCCTGCTCGTTGTAACAGGGCAGGATGATCGAAACGAAGGGACTCGGCAGAGCGGTGGTGCTCTCGGCCCTGGCCGGGGTCAGCTGCGACGGAGTCATGGCGTGGCCGAGAATACCCTCATCAGCGCCGATCCACGCCATTGCGGCCGGTCAGTCGGGGCTAGCCGATCGTCCGGGTGAACACGAACTTTCCGCCGGCCGACCCGCCGGAGCCGCCCGACCCGGTCCGGATCGTGACGATCACTCGGCCTTCGCAACGGCGTCCCGGCAGCAGCTCGGCTACGTTGGCCGCGGCGACCACCGGGGCGAGCCGATCCACCCGGCCCCGGCGGACCACCTGGCTCTGCCCGCCGCAGGCCGGCCGGACCGAGACCGAGTAGGACAGCTCCCGCAGCGAGCGGAACTGGACCGCGAGCCGGCTGCCGCGCATGGTCACGTCGAGGTCGATCAGGCCGGCCTTCATCGCCCCGCTCACCCGCTCGCGCAGCTGCGGGAGCAGGGCGTAGAGCCGGTGCCCCGGACAGTCGGTGCTGCCGGCATCCCGGTGCCCGGAGATCACGTTGAACCGCACCTTCCGGCCGGCCGGATAGCGAGCGGTGCCGCCACCGACCGAGGTCAGCTGCTCCTTGCCCTTCGGGTTGCGGTGATAGCGGCTCAGCTGCCAGGCCACTACCTCGGTCAGCGCGTCCAGGGTCGACCCGGTCGGGGTCCGGCCGTTCAGGCTGCCCAGCACCGCGACCCCGAACGAGTCGTCGTTGAAGCCGCCGGTGTGCGCGCCCTGGACCGCCTTGCTCAGCCCGCCGGCGCGACCCTCGAAGACCCGGCCGTAGCGGTCGACCAGCGCGTTGTAGCCGATGTCACTCCAGCCCCTGGAACGCACGTGGAACGCGTAGATGCCGCGTACCATCGCAGCCGACTGGTCAGGACGGTAGTCGTTGGCCGAGTCGGTGTGGTGGACGAAGACCACCTTGACCGTGTCGTTGAACCGCGGGCAGCACTCCCTGATCCGCTCGTCGGCTCCCCAGCTCTTGCGGCTGACTACCGGCGGCGAGGTGACCGCGGCGTGCGCGCTCGAGCCGGCCAGCCGGATCGGAGCGCCGACCTCGGCGCCGACCTGGGCGTCGGCCGGTGATGAGCCGGCATCGATCAGGTCGACCCGCAGCCCCGCCGGAAGCCGTCCGGTCCGCGTGTCGACCCGCACCTGCACCCCGTTCGAGCGGCCGGCGAAGTACGGCGCGGTGCCGCCTCGGCCCTCCGGATGGTCCGGGCCGTCCTCGCTGTCCGCGTGCAGCTCGTGCCAGTCGGTCCAGCGGTCGGCGGTCCTGGTCCGCACCGCGACCGTCATGCCGGCCGGCGTGGTGGGCTGGTCCCAGGACAGACCGAGCAGGTCGTAGTCGTTCGTGGCGAGTTGCCCGGTTTGCAGAGTGGGTTCGGTGGAGGTCCGGGCCGCGGCTCGCAGACCTGGTCCCGGCACCCAGGCCAGCCGGTCCGACCGCGGCACCTGGCTGGCCAGGACCGTGCCGGCGGCCAGCGGGATGGTCTGCAACCGGGGCGGCACCGGCCGCGCGGTCGGAGCAGGCAGGGTCAGCACCGGGACCGTGAGCAGCGCGGGCACCAGTCCGAGCACCCAGAGCACAGCGAACCGCCCACCGCTCGGGCGGGCTCCGCGGACTGCTCCTCCGCCGTGGTTCACCCGTCCGGCACCTCCCGTAACATCAAGTAACTCGCGTCACAGGAGTAACAACAACCTCCGAACGGGTGAACCGCCCGGCGAGGAACTGTCGCTAGCGCACCACGGCCGGCCGTGACATCCAGACCTGGAACCGCTCGGGCACGGTCCGGTCCGGCCGATCCACCAGCAGCCGCTGGTCGACCTGCAGAACCACATCGACAACCAGCTGCTCACCGCCGCCCACGGCTTGCAGCATCTCGCGGCTGACGGCGGCCATCAGCACCGGGGTCCGGCCGGCTGCCGCCACCGCGGCGGCCCGCTCCGCGACCCGCTGCGGATCCGGATTGCGCACGGCGACCGCCGGATAGCCGCATTCACCCCGGATCGACGGCCCCCACTCGGTCCGGGCCCGGTCATCCACCAGCAGCACGGCATCACCCGGCCGCAGCGCCGCGCACAGCTGCTCGATCGCGCGCAACGACCCGACCTCGGTTCGGGTGAACAGCAGCGGCGCCGCGGCCGCCGTGGTCGGGATCAGGATGGCGGCCGCCCCGGCGGTCGCCACGACCGCGGGCCCAAAGCCACGGACCGCGGACAGCCGGGACTCGAACCACGGCCGCCGGGTCAGCCAGGCCACCGAGTAGACCGCGAACAGCACCAGTGCCGGGAGCACGACCGGAACGAAGCGGCGGTCCGCCCACGGATGATCGGGGGTGATGCCGGGCCGCCACAACGTCAGGCTGATGGAGCCGAGGCCGACGACGAGCACCGGGACCCAGAGCGGATCTCGGCCGGTCAGCACCCGGCGGACCAGGATCGCCGCCCCGCACACCGCGAGCCCGATCGCCGGCCAGCCGATCCACCAGGCCAGCCAGTGCAGGCTCGCCTCGGCATAGGTCCGGGTGCCGTCCACCGGCAGGCCCAGGTTGCGCTGCAGCTCGGCGACGAAACCGCCCACCGCGGAGCCCGGCGACAAGCCGTGCGCGGTGTGCAGCGCGGGCCGGATCGCGAACAGGATCCCGCCGAGCACGGTGAGCCAGGCAGCCACCGTGGCGAACCTGGTCGACGGTGCCCACGGACGCCCCCGCAGGATCGCCAGCGCGCCGACGGTTCCGACCACGGCCAGCACGAACAGCCCGAGCAGCGGGACCAGCGAGCCGGCGATCTCGACCACGTACGGGCGGGACAGCACCAGGCCGTCGACCACGCCGAACCCGACCCCGACGGCCAGCCCGACCGCGAGCCGGCCGGCGAGCAGCCGATGCCGCAGCCAGAGCCAGCCGATCACCGGCACCAGCAGGGTGAGCTCGCGCAGCGCATCGACCCGGACCAGCGTGCAGGCGCC
>JAKEEW010000718.1 GCA_022616375.1 Sporichthyaceae bacterium | reverse complement strand
CTAGCCACCGGGCGTCAGCCTGGCCGGCGCTCCCTTCGCGATCATTACTGGCGATCTGTGCAGACAAACCGCCCCAAACTGGGTGATCATTTGGCCAAACCGGCGGTAATGATCAGGATTTGTGCGCCGCCGCCGGGCGGAAGTGCAGCCCGGTGTCCGGATCCACCACGGTCTCCTGGGCGGCGGCGACGCCGCCGGCCAGGAGCGGCGCGTCCACCGGAACCGTGCGCTTCACCAAGGCGAGCGCGATCGGGCCGAGCTCGTAGTGCCGGGCGGCCGAGCCGACCGTGCCGACCTGGCGGCCCTCGTACTCCACCACCGAGCCGTGCCCGGGCAGTGTCTCTACCGACCCGTCCAGATGCAGGAACACCAGCCGGCGCGGCGGCCGGCCCAGGTTGTGCACCCGGGCGATGGTCTCTTGGCCGCGGTAGCAACCCTTGTCCGGGTGCACCGCGGTGCCGAACCAACCGACCTCGTTCGGGATGGTCCGCTGGTCGGTGTCCAGCCCGGCCCGGGGCTGGTGAGCCGCGATCCGCAGCGCCTCGTACGGCCACATCCCGGCCGGCGGCGCACCGGCCCGCGCGGCATAGCCGGCCAGCTCGGCCGTGGGCACGATGAGATCCCGCCCGCCGAGTCCGTCCGGGCGCAGCCGGCTCAGGTAGTCCGGATGCGGCTGCGCCACCGGCTCCCAGACGATCGCGTAGTCCGCGCTGACGTCGGCCACCTCGACCCGGAGCAGGAACCGCATCGAATCGAGGAACCCGGCCAGTGCCGGCCCGCAGTCCGGCTCGGTGTGCAGCCAGGTCCGCTCGCCGTCGTCCACAACCGCCATCGAGTGCTCGACGTGCCCGTGCGGGGTCAGCAGCAGCGAGTCGATGCCACCGGCTGGTCCGGTGGGCAGTGCCTCGAGATGCTGGGTGAGCAGCGAGTGCAGCCAGCGCAATCGGTCCGGGCCGGCAACCGTGATCACATCGCGGTTGGACAAGTCGACGAAGCCGCTGCCCTCGACCAGCCTGCGCTGCTCGCGCAACGGGTCACCGTAGTGCGCGGCGATGTCGGCGTCCGGCGGATCACCGGGCACCGCACCGGGCAGCTCGAGCAGCGGACTGG
>JAKEEW010000112.1 GCA_022616375.1 Sporichthyaceae bacterium | reverse complement strand
CCAGCGCGGTCAAGCCTTCACGCACGAACATGCGCTGCAACGTGCGCTCGTCGGGAGCCCAGCCATGCTGGGCCGCGAGGATCCGGCGCACCTGGGCGGCCGAGCGGTCCGGGTTCTCCCGCTTGAGGACCCGGGCCAGTTCCAGCACCTCCGGTGGCGTGCGGGGCTGGGACTGGCGCACCGAGGGCACCAGCGCCTCGTACCCGCCCCGGCGCCACGCCCGGATCCACTCGTCCAACGTCCAGCGGGTGAACCGCACCGGCCGACCGAACGGGTCCGTGTGCTCCTGCGCGGCCAGCTCGCGGACCCTCGCCCCGCGCTGCCGTGGCGACAGTGACGCATCCGCCGCGTCCCGGATCAGCATGTAGCGGAAGAAACCGACCGCTTGCGCGCGTTCCCGTCGTTTCTGTTCCTCGTCCTCGGCCATCGACATCGTCTCCGGCACCTCCTTCAAGGTCCTGTGTGGACAGACCCGCCGAAAGTGCCAGAACCTTGCACAGCAACGTCAGAGGCAACTCGTCTTGTTCAAGTTCACGGCCAGGACGGAGACAGCAACCGGCCGTTGCTGGCCGCCGACGCGGCCTGCCAGGCCGGCACCTCGCCCAGCCGCGGCCATCGGATCAGCACCGCCCGCGCGGCGCCGAGCACCACCGCGACCGCGTCGGCGAACACCGAGCACATCGCCGCGGGGACCACCGGATCCGGGGCGACATCGACCAGCAGACCGGTGAACACCCGACGCACCATCTCAGCGCGTGAGTCGAACCGGCGCAGCCAGCCGCGCACCGTGTCCGGTGGCCGGCCCAGCAGCGCGGCGATCGTCCGCGCGCCCGACCCACGCGCCTTCGCCACCAACGCCCGGCCGACCACCTCAGCCAGATCAGCCCGGCGCAGCAGCGCGACCACCGGCAACAGCACATGCGTGACCAGGCACAACGAACACCGCGACCGGCGCGGCATCACAGCCAGCATCGACTCGCCCGAGCCCCGCAGCACCCGCCGTCTCGCCCACCCCCACGGACCCAGCCGGCCCGAACACCCAGGGCAGGAAAGCTCACCCGCAGCGAGCCTGCGCTCGACCGAACCGGCGTCGACCTCTACCGTCAGCACAGCGCCTCCAAGCGCGCGCACGGCCCTCCCGGTCTCCGCCAAAAGAGATATGCCGGGAGGGCCGTATCCATCGTTGACATCGGCACACTGCCGCCGCCCACGATCAACCGCAACCCGGCACCCCACCCAAGAACCCATCGGCAAGCTCAACGCCCCTCCGAGCGGAGCACATGGGGATCCTCAGCGTCGTTCAACACCGCAGTACCGGCCGACACTCGTCGACCCGTACCGCGAACACCTCAAACGCCGCCGGGCCGAAGACCCAGCCGTCTCAGTAT
>JAKEEW010000717.1 GCA_022616375.1 Sporichthyaceae bacterium | reverse complement strand
GGGATCTGCCGGTCATCTGCCGCCTACGGGGTGGTCAGGTCAAGCGAGTTGGCCTTGGTCTGCATCTTGGCCAGCAAGATGGCGCCGACCGCGAGCACGATCGTGATGGTGATCGCGGCAACGAGCACCCAGCCCATCGCCATCTCGCCACGGTCGGTATCGGTCCGCCGGGCCCGTAGCCGGGCGGCCCGGTGGTAGGTGCGCAGGACGGCCAGCTCAGGAGTGGCCATCAGAAGCGCAGTGCGCAGTCGAGACATGTGCAGTTCCTTTCCGGAGGGGGTGACTTACAGCAACAGCACCTTGGAAACGGCCGGATAGCCGATCAAGATGAGGAACCCCACGCCCAGCAGCACCTGGGCAATGAGCATGTGTTGGGATCGTTCGTTGGCCTTGCCGTGCGCGTCGGACAGTTGCCGTTCCCGCAGCGATCCGGCCTTGGCCCGCAGGCTGGTCTCGGCCTGCGCACCCGCGGTGTCGACCAGGGTCAGCTGCGAGGCCAGGTCGATTAGCTCCGGCACGTCGAGCTCGCTGCCCAGCCGGCCGAGCGAGCGGGCCGGGCTCAGCCCGTCGGTGCGGCCGCCGGACAACGTCGCCCGCAGCCGGGCGAACGTCCAGCCCTCGCCGATCGTGGCCGCGTCGGTCAGCGCCTCGGCCACCCCGCTTCCGCTGGCCACCCGCATCGCGACCAGGTCGAGGTAGGTGCCGATGACGGTGCGGAAGTCACGCCGTCGCTTGGCGGCGAGCTTGCGCACCTGCAGATCGGGCAGCACGAACACGATCGCGGCCCACATCAGGCCGACCCACAGCGAGAAGATCCCGGGCAGCCCGAGCAGCGGCAGCAGCGCGGCCAGCAGCGGGATGGCGGCGAACGCGGCCAGCGCCCAGGCCACCTTACTGGCCATGAACCGGCCCGGGTCGTAGCCGAGCAGGGCCAGGTCGGTGCGCAGCGACGACGCGCCAAGCCAGCCGCGGGCCAGCAGCTCGTAGGCGATCCGCTCGCCGACTACCAGCTCGACCTTCTCCAGCCGGCGACCAAGCCGCGAGCTGGCCAGCAGCGGCACCGCGTGCCGCGACGACGTGGACCGGCCGGCATCGAGTTCGGCGAGCACCGAGAGCATGGTCCGCCGCTGCGGCACCAGGCCGAGCAGGAACAGCGCAAGCCCGAGCCCGAAACCGGCGCCGGACACGACTGCGGTCGTCACGCCAGCCACCTCCTCGGCACCGCGGTCTGGCGGGACTCCCTGGCCAGCTCGTCGGCGCGCTCCCGGCGCACGTCAGGGGTGGCCAGGAACCGGGTCGGTTTCTCGAAGTCGGCGAGCGCGCGGATCCACAGGAACGCCGCGGAGAACAGCATCACCACCACGGCCAGCACCAGCTGGCCCTCGACCGACTGATAGGGCTGCACGTAGTTGGGGTTGAACACGGCCATGCCGACCGCCATCCCGACCGTGATCACCACGATGATCTGGGAGGCCCTGCGGGTGCTGCGCCGCTCGGCCTCGATCTGCCGGCGGATCATCAGCTGGCGCCGCATCGCCGCGGACAGCGCCGACAGCACGGCCTTGAGCTGGCGGCCCTGGGTGCGCGCATTCAGCGCGAGGGCCGCGATCGCCTCGTCCGCGGTTACGTCGTCGAGCTGGTCGGCGAAGACCAGCAGCGCCTCGTCCAGCGGCTCGCGGGACTGCAACCGGTCGACCAGGTCCCGCAACGGCGCGGCAATCAGCGGGTTGGCGGCGCCGGCACTGGCCGGTAACGCCTCGGGCAGCGCGGTCCCGGTCGCGACCGTGTCGCGCAACGATTCGATCCAGGCGGCCAGCGCCTCCAGCCGAACCAGCGCAGCCTTCTGCGACCGTGCGCCGCCGAGCAGCTTGTTCCAGACCACCACGACGATGCAGGTGGCCAGCGCGAACGCGACCCAGCGGGTCAGGACGAGGACGAGCAGCCCGGCGGCCAGGCCGCCAGCCAACCGGGCTGCCATCGGCCCGGTCAACTGCAGTGACCGGGCAGCCTCGTCCTCCCGCCGACCGCGTAGACCGGCCACGAACAGCAGCGCCCCGGCCGCTACTCCGAGCCCGGCCAGCACGGCCAGCGGTGTCTGGTAGGTGGGGGTCATGGGCCGACCTCGCTGCGCTCGCTGATGGCTCTACCTTCCTTTCGCACGGTGGTTCCCGGCAGGGAGCGCTTCGTTCGCTCGTCCCGCGAGGACTGTCATGAGACGGCGCCCCTGCCG
>JAKEEW010000716.1 GCA_022616375.1 Sporichthyaceae bacterium | reverse complement strand
GCAGTCCGGGCAGGTCAGCCGCGGGGTGTCGGCGGGGATCCAGGCCCAGGTGATGTCCCAGGGGTTCTTGTGCCAGTGGGCGCGTTCGACGTGTTGGGCGCGGGCGCTGGAGCGCAGCTCGGTGCGGCAGTCGCCGCAGCGTACCCGGGCGTCACCGCCGCGGCCGGTCTGCGGCCCGGTGGTGCGGCTGCGGATCAGCGCCTGCAGGTCGCCGAGGTAGATGCGCTGGTGCTGCGGGCATAGGTCCAGCTCGGCCGACCGGCCATCGATGGTGATCTTGTGGGTGCGCACGCCATCGTCGACCTTGTTGTCGTCGTCGAGGCACACGTCGCACCAGGCGATGGTCAGTACTTCCTTGGCCATGCGGCGGCTCCGCTCGTTCGGGGTTGCTGGGGGTGGGCCGGGATTGTCCTGCACGCCGGACATGTGGCGCAACCTGCGCCAGCTACCCGATGGTCACCCTCACCGGGGCCCCGGCTGCTGCCGGATTCGGCGTCACTGGCGGCCCGCTCGCAGCGCGGTCCCCTGCCCCGAATACTCGGGGCCGACACCGAAACCGACACCGACAGCGGGTCGGTGGTCACGCTCGGTGACCCGGTCCGGTGCGTGGCCAGGTCACCGGTGACGAGGTGTCGGCTGTCGCGTGACGGATCTCACATCGACTCGATGTCGACCGGTCGTTGTGCGCCTCTGTGGTGATCGGCTACGTTCCGACCGTCTTATCCCATTTCTGGACGTTGCGGGGGGTTGTCGTGTCGTTACGCCGGTCACGGTCCACTGGGCAGCGGTCTGGCCGGTTAGCTTCGACCCACCGCCCTCGCACGCTGTCGACGGTGGCGCTGGTCGCCCTGGCGCTGGCGTTGGGGAGTGCCCCGGTTGGTGGGTGGACCGCGCCGGCGTCCGCGGCGGAGGCGGCGAGTTGGTCGGCGGTGTCGGTGCCCGGTGGGGTGTCGTCGGTGGCGGCGGGCTCGTCGGAGCAGGATGACACGGTGGTGTTGCCGGCACCGGTGTGGCCGGATCCGTCCACCACCGACGTGGATCTTGGTGGGGTATCGCGGGCGGCAACATCGGCGCAGGACCCGGTGACGGTCGAGCCGGCGGACGCTGGTGATGCGGTGCCGGCGGGGTCGGCGCCGGGGTCGGTGAGTCTGGAGGTGGTGGATCAGCCGACGGTGGCCGCCCTGGGTGGGATGGGGGTGGCGTTTCGGCTGCACCGCACGGATGGGGACGGTGCGGCAGGGCCGGTTGGGGTGCGGGTCTCGTATGACGGGTTCCGTTCGGCGGGGCCGTGGCTGGAGCATCGGCTGCGGTTGGTGAAGCTGCCGGAGTGCGCGTTGACTTCGCCGAATGTGCCGGCGTGTTTCAACGGCGCCCCGGTCGAGGTCACCAATGATCCGGATGCGGGGGTGTTGTCGGCGACGGTGTTGGCCGGGGCGGACCCGTCGGTGCCCGCGCAGGAGCGTAAGCATGGCATCGGGCAGCGGCACGAAGCGATCCTGGGCGCCCTCGTCCATGAATGTGCAGGAGCTCGCGCGCGCCATCGACGTCCGG
>JAKEEW010000715.1 GCA_022616375.1 Sporichthyaceae bacterium | reverse complement strand
GTCGGTCATGACCCACCAGGCCTACGGGCCGCTGGTCGGGGTGCCGCGGCTGCTGGCGCTGCTCCGCCGCCACGACCTGCGGGCCACCTTCTTCGTGCCGGGCTACACCGCCGAGCGCTACCCGAGCGTGGTCCGGGCCGTGGCCGACGCCGGACATGAGATCGCCCATCACGGCTACCTGCACGAATCGGTGGTCGGCTGGGACGCCGACGCCGAGGCCCGCATGCTCGACCGGGGCCTGGAGGCGCTGCGGAAGACCGCCGGGGTACGGCCAGGCGGCTACCGCGCGCCGATGTGGGAGACCAACTACCACACCCCGCGGCTGCTCGCCGACCGCGGGTTCGACTACGACTCGAGCCTCATGGACGGCGACCTGCCCTACCTGCTCGCCGTCGACGGTGACGGCGGCGACGGTGACGGAGACACGGGTGCCGGGGCGGCCAGCCTGGTGGAGATCCCGGTGCACTGGGCGCTGGACGACTGGGAGCAGTACGCGTTCCTGCCAGGGATTACCGGCAGCGGGCTGATCGAGAGCCCCGCCAAGGTGCTGGAGATGTGGACGCTGGAGCTGCGCGCGATGCACGAGGAGGGCTGCTGCTTCACCCTCACCAACCACCCGTTCCTCACCGGCCGGCCCGCCCGGATCCGGGCGCTGGAGCAGCTCATCGAGCTGATGAAGTCGCTGGACGGCCTGTGGATCGCGCCGCTCGCCGACATCGCCGCCCACGTCCGCACGCTGCCGCTGCGACCTCGGCACTTCCCGCAGCCGGTCGTCTGACCCGCGCTGGCCGATTCGATGGCTCGGGCGCGAGCTGCCACAATGACCGCTTGGTGTTTCTGTCAACCTCGAGTCCTGCGGAGGCGTCATGCCACCCTTGCGGTCGCGAACCGTGACCCACGGCCGGAACATGGCCGGAGCCCGCGCGCTGTGGCGGGCGACCGGGATGACCAACGCCGACTTCGGCAAGCCGATCGTCGCGGTAGCGAACAGCTTCACCCAGTTCGTCCCCGGCCACGTGCACCTGCGCGACGTCGGCCGGATTGTCGCGGACGCGGTCGCCGAGGCCGGCGGGGTGGCGCGGGAGTTCAACACCATCGCGGTCGACGACGGCATCGCCATGGGCCACGGCGGGATGCTGTACTCCCTGCCGAGCCGCGAGGTGATCGCCGACGCGGTCGAGTACATGGTCAACGCGCACTGCGCCGACGCGCTGGTGTGCATCTCCAACTGCGACAAGATCACCCCTGGGATGCTGCTGGCGGCGCTGCGGCTGAACATCCCGACCGTGTTCGTCTCCGGTGGGCCGATGGAGGCGGGCCGCACCGTCTCGGCCGATGGGGTGACCAGGCGCAGCCTCGACCTGATC
>JAKEEW010000714.1 GCA_022616375.1 Sporichthyaceae bacterium | reverse complement strand
GTGTGCGCAGCGACCGGCCGATGGTGTGGCCACCGATCAGGTCGAACACGATGTCCACGTCCTGGGTGTGGTCCTCGAAACGCTGGGTCCGGTAGTCGATGACCTCGTCGGCGCCGAGCGATCGCAGCAGCTCGTGCTTTCCCGCGCTGGCGGTAGTGATCACGTACGCGCCGCGCGCTTTGGCGATCTGGATGGCCAGGTGCCCCACGCCTCCACCGCCGGCGTGGATGAGGACCCGGTGTCTGGGCCGCAGGCCCCCGTGTTCCACCAGGCCTTGCCAGGCGGTCAGGCCGGCCAGTGGAAGCCCTGCGGCGGCCGGGTGATCCAGCCCGGCCGGCTTACGAACGACCTGTCGGCTGGGCGAGACGGCGTACTGGGCGTAACCTTCGGCGGCCGCGGGGAACAGTGGCATGCCGAAGACCTCGTCACCGGGTTCGAACAGTGCGGCACCCGGTCCGGTCGCCTCCACCACGCCGGAGTACTCGGCGCCGAGGATGAACGGCGGCGGTCCGTAGAACCGTGCACGGCCCGCGCGGATCGCCGCGTCGACGGGGTTGACGCCGGCCGCGACCACGCGGATGAGGACCTGGCTTGGGCCGGGCGTCGGGCGCTCAGCCTCGACGATGTAGAGGACGTCGGCCGGTCCGACCACATCTTGGGTGATGACACGCACGATGACCTTCGGGCTTGGCTGCGGGGAGCCAGGTCAGCTGGTGCGGGTGAACTCGGCGATCCAGTTGGTCTCCCAGGTTGTGCCGTCATCGGCGGAGAACGCCTGGTCCCATCGGGCCGTGCTGGCGGTGATCTGCGACCAGACGTATTGGACCTGGATCGGCTTGCCGTCGTGAATGTCGGGCCCGGTGAACACCCCGCGCCCGTCGTCGCCGAACCGGCCGACCACCGGAGGCAGCTCCAGCAGCCCGGTGCGGCTGCTGGCCCAGTACAGCGACCACTGATCGGTTGACCGGTCGTACAGGCGCAGCGTCACCCCGCCGAAGCCTTGGGTCGGGAACATGGCCTCGTCGAAGTTGGCGGCCCCGTCCAGCACGTTCCATGATCGGTGCACCCCGGGGAACTCGTACCAGTCGTGGCTGTCGGCGAACACCGCGCGCAGCCGGCGCTGGTTCGATGTCCAGTCGCCGACGAACCAGTCGAAGTTGTTGTCCATGGCTGGACACCGTAGGGGGCTTCACTGTCACCTTGTGTCAGTGAAGTCGAGCCGTCTTCTGTCGATTGTGCTGCTGCTGCAGACCAGGGGCCGGATCACCGCCGCCCAACTCGCCACCGAACTAGAGGTCTCGGTGCGGACCACCGCGGCCGGGTAGTCGCCCACGGTAGGTGTTGACGAACCGATCGGCGGCCGCTCTCGCGGCGTCGAAGGTGGGCGCGCGACCGGCGGGCGTGACGGTGGTCGGCAGGTGCATGCCACGGTCGAGCAGGTTGCGGAAGAACTCACTCCAGCGCGACCTAGAGCACCACGGCTGATCGCAGGTGCGCTACCGCCGCCGGCGCATGCGCTGATGTCCTGCAGCGATGAGACCTGATCGGTGGCGTGTACATTGCCCAACTAGGTCGGCGAGAGGACCGCGGGTGACAACGCTTGCGCGTGACGACACCCCGGGGAAGGACC
>JAKEEW010000713.1 GCA_022616375.1 Sporichthyaceae bacterium | reverse complement strand
GTCTAGTTGCAGCATCTGGCCGGCGGTCACGGTGAACTCGCGCGCCAGTCGGCGCGAGTCGCCGGTCCCGGCATAAAGCCGGTAAGGCACGCCGGGAACCAGCGCCGGCAGCGTGAACCGGCCCGCTTCATCGGTCCGGAGCGAGTGCCTCTGTCCTAACGCGGTGTACCAGCTGACCTCGGCCCGGTCGTTCGGCCGCCCCGGAGAGGGGAAGGGCAGCACGGCATCCAGCTCGATCGGGGAACCGGGCAGCGGCCGGTGGTCCTGGTCCAGCAGCCGGCCCTCGGCGCGGCCGCACTCTTGCAGTCGCAGCAGCGCTGGCCCGTTGGTCGGCCGAGCCGGCACCGCGGCAAAGGCCCCGTGCTCGTGGGCCATGTCCAGCACCACGACCGGGTAGGTCTGGGCCGGATCGGTGCTCGGCAGGGCAAAGGCCCCCTCGCGCAGGGCGAAGCGGCGAGCACCGGTCCAGCGCTTCGGCGAGAAGACGCCCGCGGTGATTAGCATGCCCGCGGAGACGGGCTGACCCGCCGCATCCAGCACCCGGCCGTGCAACCGGCCGACGGGCTGCACAGTGGCACGGACCTCATGCTCGCGGCAGTTGGGCGGCAGGTCGAGCGGCAGCAGGTCATGCGCGTACACCGAGGCGTAATGCTCGGCCGTGGGGGACGCTAGCGGGTCAGGCGGCCGCACCAGGTAGTCGCCGCGCGGAACGTGGACCACCAGCTGGCCCCGCCCCGCTCCGGCCGGCAGCCAGAAGCGGCCGTCTGCTCCGCTCCACGCCCGGCTCTCCCCAGCCAGCTGCGGCTGGTTCTCGGCCGGCGGCACTTCGCCCATCGAGTGGGTCATGTACTGGACGAACGCTCCGGCCACGGGCCGGCCGGTATCCGCCTCCACCACCTGGCCCCGCAGCGAGATACCGGGCGGCAGCCGCAGCGTCAACTCCTGGCGCCGCGTGCCGGCGGGCCAGTCAATGCGCTGCACCAGCGTCAGATACGGTTCCTCTTCCGGAGCGCAAGCATAGATCCGAAACGCGCCGCCGGGCAACGGTTGGACGCGAAAGCGTCCCTGCGCATCCGCCCGGGCATCGACATGGTGATGCAGACAGAGCAGCTCATCACGCGGCTCGACCGGGACCATGCTCAGCCGGGCGTAAGGCAGCGGCCGGCCCGTATCGGCGGCCAATACTTGCCCTTCGAGCAGCTGCGGCGGCCCGAGCCGGAGTGTCAGTATCGCCTCATTGGTCAGCCCATCCAGGACGGTCCGTTGCCGGGCGAAACGCTCATCACGCACATCGAGAGCAATGCCCTGGCGCAGATCAGCACCCGACACCTCGAAATAGC
>JAKEEW010000111.1 GCA_022616375.1 Sporichthyaceae bacterium | reverse complement strand
GCTCCGCAAGACCATCCGCAAACAGGCCGCCCGGATCAGGCGGCTAAGCGAGCAGCCGCGGGACGTGGATCATGGGTAAGCAGCCCGAGAGCCTGCCCGAGTTGGACGGTGCGCGCCTGCGCGAGATCCGGCAGGCGTGCGAGAAGGCGACGCCGGGCGAGTGGGGCTGGTACGGGAACACCGACACCGGCCACCTGTTCCTTGCCACCAACAGGTATGGCCGGTCGGTGGTGATGGGCTTCCGTCGCTGGGGGATGCAGGCCGCTACGCCTACCTTCGCCGTGGAGCGCGAGTGGGGCCCGCACCCGGACCATCCGGACGAGCTGCGGATCTATCCGCACGGACGGATGACCCCCGCGCATGAGTTGCCGGTCTACGAGGTGGCTCCAGCTGCGACCGACCGCGATGACCCGCAGGTGTACCGGGCTGACCTGATCGGCATCCGCCACCCCGACGCCGAGTTCATCGCAGGCGCCCGCACTTGGGTACCGCAGCTGGTCGAAGAGGTGGAGCGGCTGCGGTTCGAGCGGACGCGCACCGTGTGCTGGCGCCGAGCCGTGGAGCTGCGGGCCGAGCGCGACGCCCTGGCCGCTGAGATTGACAAGAACACGCACGACTTCGTGGCCGCACCGGATGGCGAGGACATTTGCGCAGCCACGGTCGATCACCCGCACTACGGCCTTGACGACTGCGACGAAGCCGAGGACCACCCCTGCCACGTGACGTCTCGCCGTGTCCTCGCCGGGCTGGCCGACAAGGAGAACCGGGATGGCTGATCTCAGTGGCCAGGTGAGTCCGCATGCGGTGTCGCTGTTCGCCGGGATCGGCGGCGTGGACCTCGCACTGCACCGTGCCGGGATCCCGGTGGTCGCCTCGGTGGAGCTCGACCCGGCCCGGCGCGCGGTGCTCACCCGGCACTGGCCGGACCTGACCCTGTTCAACGACGTGACCGAGGTGAGCGGTGAGCAGCTACGCGACGCAGGCTTCGATCCTGGACGAGGCCTGGTCGCCGCCGGCTGGCCATGTCAGGACTTCTCAGTC
>JAKEEW010000712.1 GCA_022616375.1 Sporichthyaceae bacterium | reverse complement strand
GCGGGCGACGACCCGGCGGGCGACGACCGGGCGGGCGAGATCGAGGGCATCGAACACGAGCTCGCCACCCTGCGCACCCGGCTCGCCGCAGCCGAGGCGCAGCTTGCGCAACGCCGCCGCAGCCGGCTGGGCCTGGTGGCCCGGCTGCTCCGGGCGGCGATCAAGGACCCGATCCGGCGCCGTACCCTGCGCCGGGACCTGGCCAGGGCGCTGCTCGACCGCGCCGGGCCGGCCGCCGCCGATCGGCTCGATCACAGCTCCGGATATCCGCTGCCGGTGTTCGACCTGCCCGAACCGGTGCCGGCCCGGCCCGAGCTGCGGGCCGCGGTCCTGCTCGATCCGGTCGCCGAGCTGGGCTGGCGGTACGAGTGGAACCAGATCAGCGTCACCCCTGACGACTGGCTGGCGGCGCTGACCGCCCAACCGCCGCATCTGCTGTTCGCCGAGTCGGCGTGGGCGGCCAACGGCGGTGGGTGGACCGGGCATCTGGCCGGACCGGACGCACCGAGCAAGCCGCTGCGCGAGCTGCTCGACTGGTGCCGCGGCCAGGGCATCCCGAGCGTGTTCTGGAGCACCGTGCCGGCGGCCGACGAGGCCGCGTTCATCCGGACCGCGCGGCTGTTCGACCACGTCTGCACGGTGGACGGCGACCGGATCGCGGACTATCAGGCCGAGCTCGGGCACAGCCGGGTGAGCTGGCTGCCGTTCGCAGCCCAACCGAAGCTGCACAACCCGGTGCGGCGCGGGCCCGGCCGGGTGTACGACGTCGCGTTCGCCGGATCGGCGCAGTCCGGTGCCGGGCCGGACCAGGGCGGGCTCGACCAGCTGCTCCAGCCCGCGCTGAAGTTCGGCCTGCATCTGTATCCGGATGCGCCCTACCCGCAGCTGCTCGCCGCGTATGGCAGCTACAAGGCGTTCGTCGTGGCCAATCCGAGCAGCGGCTCCAAGACGTTCTGCCCGCGCGAGGTGTTCGAGCTGGCCGCGGCCCAGGCCGCGGTGCTGGCCACACCGGCGCCGGGGATCACCGAGCTGTTCGGCGACGACGTCGAGATCGTGCCCACCGCCGAGGAGGCCCGGCCGGCGCTGGCCGCGCTCACCGAGCAGGACGACTACCGGGACCGGCTGGCGCTGCGGGCCCACCGGCGGGTCTTCGACGATCACCTGATCCGGCACCGGGTCACCGCGGTGCTGACCGCGGCCGGGCTGCCGGGACCGCAGCCGGGACCGCAGCCCGATCCGGTGGCCCCGGACCCGCGAGCCCCGGACCCGACCATCAGCGTCGTCGTGCCGACCAACCGGCCGCAGCAGCTGGACCACGTGTTCGGCACGCTCGGCCGGCAGTCGCACCGGCAGGTGCAGCTGGTCCTGGTCCAGCACGGATTCGCCGAACCCGAAGCCGAGCTGGTCGCCCGAGCGGCTACCGCCGGGGTCGCCGAGCTGGTCGTGCTGACCGCGCCCGAGTCGGCGACCCTGGGTAGCTGCCTCAACCTGGGCGTCGGCGCAGCGGACGGCGACTATCTGGCCAAGCTGGACGACGACAACTTCTACGGCCGGCACTACCTGCGCGACCTGGTCCGCGCGTTCGGCTACACCGATGCGGCCGTGGTCGGCAAGTGGGCGCACCTGGTCCACCTGGAGAGCTCGCAGGCGACCCTGCTGCGGTTCGGCCACGCCGAGCACCGCTACACCGACCTGGTCCAGGGCGGCACGATCATGACCAGGCGGGACACCGCGCTCCGGCTACCGTTCGAGGACCTCCCGCGCCGGGTGGACACCACGTTCCTGGACAAGATCCGCGCCGACGGCGGTTCGGTGTACTCCACCGACCGGTTCAACTTCGTCTCGATCCGGCGGGCCGATCCGAGCTCACACACCTGGACGATCACCGAGAAGCAGCTGCTGGCCCGACGCAGCCGGCTGCTGTTCTACGGCTCGCCCTACGAGCACGCCGAGGTGTGACCGCCGGCCGCTCGGCCGCCCCCGCTACCGCTCGTGCTGCCGTCGGCTCTGCCACCCGCGGCTGGCAGCGGTAGGGCCCTGATCTGCCCCAAGCGCTCCGGCAGAGCGTGCGGGCGCCACTACACTCGTCTGGGCTACGGACGTTTCCGATCTTGTTAGGAGCCTTGGCGGTGGCTCAGGCCACGATGACCCGACCGGTTCCGATGGAGCCGTCCCGCACCGACGCGATCCCGGAGCGCGGCTTCCGGGGCGACGTCGAGGGTCTGCGCGCGGTCGCGGTCGGCCTGGTCCTGCTGTATCACGCCGGGCTTGCCTTCGTCCCCGGCGGGTTCGTCGGGGTGGACGTCTTCTTTGTGATCTCCGGCTTCCTGATCACCGGATTGCTGGTCAAGGAGCTGCGCAGGACCGGCCGGATCTCGCTGGTCGGGTTCTATGCCCGCCGGGCCAAGCGGCTGCTGCCGGCCACCGCCGCGGTGCTGATCGCTACCGCTGCCTTAGTGATCACATTCGTGCCGAGGCTGTACTGGTCGCAGCTGGGCGAGGACATCGTGGCGTCCGCACTGTATGCGGTGAACTGGCAGCTGGCCGAGCGATCCGTCGACTACCTGGCCGAGGACAGCGGCGCCTCCCCGGTCCAGCACTTCTGGTCGCTGGCCGTCGAGGAGCAGTACTACCTGGTCTGGCCGGTGCTGCTGCTCCTGGTCACCTGGTGGGCGCGCAGCCGGGGCAGGTCGATAACCGGGTCGCTGTGGGTGGGCCTGGCCGTGGTCGGGATCCCCTCGCTGCTCTGGTCGATCTACCTGACCTCGTACGAGCCGGCCCGCGCGTTCTTCGTCACCACGACCCGGATGTGGGAGCTGGCGATCGGCGCGGCGGTCGCGATCACGGCCAGCCAGCTGGCCCGGATCCCGCAGGTGGTCGCGATCGTGCTCGGCTGGGCCGGACTGCTCGCGATCGCGCTGTCCGGGCTGGTCTACACGGTCGGCACGCCGTGGCCCGGCTACGCCGCCGCGCTGCCCACGCTAGGCGCGGCCGCGGTCATCGCCACCGGGGTCGCGGCCGGCCGGCACGGTCCGGTCAAGCTGCTCGGCACCAGTCCATTCCTCTGGGTCGGCGCGCTGTCCTACTCGCTCTACCTGTGGCACTGGCCGCTGATCGTGATCGCCACCCACCACTGGGGTGAGCTGTCGGTGGAGCGCGGCCTGCTGGTCGCGGCGATCTCGGTGATCCCGGCCTGGCTGACCTACCGGCTGATCGAGAACCCGTTCCGGTACTCCCCCGCGATCTCGCGCTCGCCCCGGCTGGCGCTGAGCCTGGGCGCCAACGCGACCCTGATCGGCGTGCTGGCCGGGATCCTGGTCGTGGTGGCGGTACCGGCGGCATCCAGCCCGGCCGCGAACAGCCCTGGAGCCGCGGTGCTCTCCGACGACCCGCGTGACGATCCGGCCGGGCTCGCCCTGAACCGGGTCGAGTCGATCACGCCGGATCCGCTGTTCGCCCGCGAGGACGTGCCCAGCATCCACCGCGACAACTGCCAGCAGAACGAGGCGGCCAGCGAGGCGCTGGTCTGCATCCGGGGCGCCGAGCAAGGCGCCACCACGGTCGCGGTCGTCGGTGACTCCAAGGTCGTGCAGTGGTTGCCGGCGCTGGAGGAGCTGGCCGGCCGGAACGACTGGAAGCTGGTCATCTACGCGAAGTCCGGTTGCGCGTTCGCCGATGCGATCACCACTGCGCCCAGCCGCGCCGAGCCCTACCACTCCTGCGTCTCCTGGAACCAGAACGTGCTAAGCGCGCTGTTCGCCGACAAGCCGGACTACCTGATCACGTCGCAGGGCAAGGCGCAGGCACTGGTGAACGGCGAGCCGGCCGGTCCGACCGCGGCCCGCAAGGCGCTGGCCGACGGGCTGCGCGCCCGGTGGATGCAACTGGTCGACGCCGGCATCGGGGTGGTCGTGATCCGGGACACCCCGTGGCCGCGGATGCAGGTGGACCTATGCGTGTCGGAGCACCTGGACAACCTCACCGCGTGCACCTACGAGCGGGAGAAGGGCATGACCGGTGGCGGCGGGCCGACCCAGCTGGCTGCGCTCGAAGGGTCCCGCGGGGTCAACTTCATCGACCTCAACGACGCGATCTGCCCGGCCGAGCGGTGCCCGCCGGTGATCGGCAACGTGCTGGTCTACCGGCAGGGCTCCCACATCACCGCGACGTTCGCCCGTAGCCTGGCTCCACGACTGGAGGCCGCGCTGGCCACCGCCGGACTGGCTACGAAAGACGGGTGACCGAACGGCTCATGGGTGATCTCAGCTCGCTAGCCCGGCGAACCCTAGGTGCAGCGCGTGCGCTCCGGCAGCGCCGCCGCCGGGCCGTGCTGCAGGCCAGGGTGGGCCGCACCGATCCCGGTGCGGACAGCGGCGGCCGCACCCCACCCCCGCGCCGGGACGACGTCCGGGCCGCGGTCGCCGGCAGCGAGCGGCTGCGCGCCGGCCTGGCCTGGGAGTGGCGGCAGCAGCCGATCGAGCCGGCGACCTGGCGGCAGGCACTGGAGGCGGCACCGGATCTGGTCCTGCTCGAGCTGGCCGCCGGATCGGTGCCCGGCTGGGGTGGGCCGGACGGTCCGGAGCTGGCCGCGCTGATCGCCGGGTGCCGGCAGGCAGGTATCCCAGTAGTGCTGTGGGTGACCGCGAGCTCTCCGGACCCGAATCCCGCGGCGGACCCGGATCCCGCGGCGACCCTGGATCCAGCGGAGGCCCTGGTGGAGGCCGCGGCCGTGGTGTTCGTGGCGGATCCGGCCGACGTCGAGCGGTGGCGGCTGCGGTGGCCGGACCGGACCGTGGAACCGCTCGGCCCCGCGGCCCAGCCCAGGCTGTACCCCCCGTTCGGTGCCGGGCCCGGCTCGCGCCGGGACCGGGCCGCGTGCCTGTTGGTGGACCCGGGGCTGCCGCACGCCGGCACGGCGCGGGTCCTGCAGGACCTGATCGGGCCGGCGGTGAAGCCGCTGTCCAACACCGACCTTGACGTCTGGCGGATCGAGCCGGTTGATCCGGCCGGCGCGCTACCCACCGCGTCGTTGCGCGCCAGGGACCGGGGTTCGCTGCGCTTCCCGCAGCTAGCCGGGCGGCTTGGCCGGTATCAGGTGCTGCTCGCCGCCGGATCGGGCGATCCCGGCGCTACCTGGTCGGTGCTGGCGGCCGGCGCGGCCGGCACCGCCGTGGTGACCACCGACCAGCAGCGCGCGGCCCTGCCGGCCGAGGTGGCCGCGCAGATCGGCGCGGCAGCCGAGCCGAGCGCGCTGCGCAGCGAGCTGGTGGCCCGGATGAAGCAGCCCGAGCTGCGCGACCGGGAAGCCACCCGGTTGCACCGGGCGGTGCTGTCCGGGCACACCTACGCGCACCGGGTCGAGCACCTGCTGGGCCGGCTGGACCGCCCGGTCGCGCCGGCCGGCCGTTCGGTCTCGGCGATCGTGCCGACCAACCGGGAGCACGAGCTCACCAACATCTTCGAGAACATCGGGCGGCAGGCGCACCGCGACGTCGAGCTGGTGCTGGTGTTGCACGGGCTGCAGCTTCCCGGTCAGGAGCTGCGGGCCCGGGCCAAGGAGCTCGGCGTGGACGAGCTGACCATTGTGGAGGCCGACGCCCGGCTCACGCTCGGTACCTGCCTGAACCTCGGGATCGACGCGGCCGGCGGCGCCTACCTGGCCAAGATGGACGACGACAACTTCTATGGCCGGCACTACCTGACCGACCTGGTGCACGCGTTCGACTACACCGCGGCCGGGATCGTCGGGAAGTGGGCACACTACGTGTGGCTGCGCTCGTCCGACGCGGTGGTGCTGCGCTACGTGGCAGCCGAGCACACCTACGAACGCCGGGTGCAGGGCGGCTCGATCGTGATCGAGGGCGACCTGGGCCGCCGGCTGCGGTTCGGCGATCTGCCCCGAGCGGTGGATAGCGATCTGCTGGACCGGGCCATCGAGGCCGGGGTAAAGATCTACTCGGCGGACCGGTTCAACTTCGTCAGCGTGCGCGGCCTGGATCGCCAGGCACACACCTGGCAGGTCACCGATGCCACGTTCATGACCGGCTCCGGTCGGCTGGTCTTCTACGGCGACCCGCGCGCCCACGTCGAGGTCTGAACGCCGCCGGATCCGGCGCCAGATACGGTGGCTGGTGGCACCGTCCCGGCCCAGCCCGACCGTCCCGCGGTCGCTATCCGATCGGCCAAGGCGATCTCTATCGCCCGGCTAGCATGGTCGCGACCACTGGGACAGACAAGGAAATCCGCCGCTCAATGTTGTCAAACCGGATCAAAACCGCTCTGCGCCGCATGCTCGGAACCGCGGCGGCCATGCTCCCACCGGATCGGGGTCCGGCGCCGTGGCGCCGGGTGATCGGATACGTCAGGGTGATCGAGGCCGAGCTGTTGCTTCGCCGGGCGAAGGACTACCACGGCGCCGAGCACACGGCGACCCCGGTCCTGGCCAACCCGTGGGCGGCCAGCCGGGCGTGGGCGGTCATCGCCGGGGTACGCGAGCACCGCGGCGACCTGACCGGTGCGATCGATGCCGCCCGCCGGTCCACCAGCACCGATCCGGTCGGGCTGGCGGCGCTGGTGCAGCACCGCCGGCTGGCCCGCGTGCTCGGGCTCGATGACGAGGCCGACGCGCTGCTCACGCGGATCCTCGCCGACGTCCGCCGGATGGAGACCGGGCGGGCCAGGCCGCAGCGCGCGATCATCACCGCGCTGGTGCACAGCCGGGCTTGGGATGAGCTGGCCAGGTTCGCCGAGCACGGCACGTTCGACCTGGTCACCGAGAGCCCTCCGACCAAGCTCCCGGTCGACGAGCTGAGGCGAGCCGCGACCAAGGCACTGTCCGCCGGCTACACCGCGGCCGCGGTCGTCCTGGCCCGGATCGTGCTGGCCAGCCGGCCGGACAACGCCGAGGCCAGGCGCATCCTCGAGGACGGCTCCGACCAGCTCGAGGTGGTCGCCAAGGGCTGGCCGAAGCCACCGGCCGGGCCAACCCCCTACCAGCCCGACCCGTCCGCCGTGCTGTCGGTGCTTGCCCAGTCCGTCCCGGTCACCTCTGGCGGCTACGCGACCCGCTCGCACGGCGTGCTGACCAGCCTGGTCAACCGGGGCTGGCGGCCGGAGGCGGTGACCAGGCTGGGCTTCCCCTACGACCGGTGGAAGCCGTCGGAGACCCGGGTGGTGCCGGCGACCGACGTGGTGGACGGGATCGCCTACCACCGGTTGCTCGACGACGGGGTGCGCAGCTACCCGCAGTATCCGTTGCAGTCCTACGTCGGCCGGTTCGCCGACCGGCTGGTCGAGCACGCCGTCCGGCACCGGGCCCAGCTGCTGCACGCGTCGAGCTTCCACGTCAACGGCCTGGCCACCGCGAGCGCGGCGCGCCGGCTCGGGTTGCCGTTCGTCTACGAGATGCGCGGGCTGGAAGAGCTCATGAAGATCTCTCGGGACCCGACGTTCGGCGACACCGATCGCTACCGGTTCCTGACCACGCTGGAGAACGAGATCTGCCACCAGGCCGACCGGGTCTTCGTGATCACCGAGGCGCTGCGTGGCGAGATGGTCAACCGCGGGATTCCGGCCGAGCGGCTCGTGGTGCTGCCCAACGGGGTGCACGTCGAGCAGTTCGCCCCCCGGGAGCGCGACGCCGAGCTGGAGCGCGAGCTCAAGCTGGCCGGCAAGACCGTGATCGGCTACGCCGGCGGGCTGGTCGACTACGAGGGAGTGGACCTGCTGCTCGAGGCGGTCGCCGCGCTCCGCGAGCGGCGCAGCGACTTCCACCTGCTGGTGGTCGGCGACGGGCACTACCAGAGCACACTGCACACGCTGGCCGGCCGGCTCCGGCTGGGCGACGTGGTGACGTTGACCGGTCGGGTCCCGCACGCCAAGGTCGGGCGCTACCTCTCGCTGTTCGATATCGCTCCGTTCCCGCGCCAGCCACTGCCGGTGTGCGAGCTGATCTCGCCGATCAAGCCGTTCGAGTCGATGGCGATGGGTAAGGCGGTGATCGTGTCCAGCGTCGCGGCGCTGACCGAGATCGTCACCGACCAGCAGACCGGCCTGGTGTTCGGCAAGGGTGATGTCGCCGATCTGAGCCGGGCCCTGGAGCAGTTGCTTGACTCCCCCGACCTACGCAGGTCGCTCGGCGCGGCCGCGCGGGACTGGGTGATCGCCGAACGGGACTGGTCCACGATCGTAGGCGTGGTGGACTCGACCTACCGAGATGTGCTCGACCGGGCCGCTAGTGACCGGGTTCGCTGAGCCGATCAGGCTAGGTCAGGACCGCCTCGCAGCCCGAACCGCGGGCCGCCGCGGCCATGTTACGGTGTCGCGGCCACCCGGACACCTACCTCGGTAGCCGGAAAGTCAGGAGCAATCGGATGGTCGACGAGACCTCGGTGAACGACGCGCCGGGCACCCAGAGCGGCCTGGAACAGGGCAGTGCGGACCGGTCGCCGGACCGCTGGGACCTGGCCGTGATCGGGCTGGGCTATGTCGGGCTTCCGCTGGCTCAGGCGGCCGCCGGAGCCGGCCTGCGGGTGATCGGCCTCGACCTGATCCAGAGCCTGGTGGACGGCCTCAACGCCGGCCGCTCGCACGTCGACGACCTGTCCAACGCGGACATCGCCACCATGCTCGCGCAGGGCTTCGTGGCCACCACCGACGAGACGGTGCTCGCGCACAGCCGCACGGTCGTGATCTGCGTGCCGACTCCGCTGGACGACGACAACCGCCCCGACCTCGGGGCGGTCACCGGAGCCGGCCGGACCATCTCCCGCAACCTGCGCCCCGGCACCCTGGTGGTGCTGGAGTCGACCACCTGGCCGGGCACCACCGAGGAGGTGCTGCGGCCGATCCTGGAGGAGTCCGGGCTGGTCGCCGGGCAGGACTTCCAGCTCGCCTACTCCCCGGAGCGGATCGACCCGGGCAACCCCACCTACGGCTTCCGCAACACCCCGAAGGTGGTCGGCGGGCTGACCACGCACTGCCGGGACCGCGCCGCGCAGTTCTACGGCCGGATGGTCGAGCAGGTAGTCCCGGTCAACGGGCTCGCCGAGGCCGAGATGGCCAAGCTGCTCGAGAACACCTACCGGCACGTGAACATCGCGCTGGTCAACGAGATGGCGATGTTCTGCGACGAGCTCGACATCGACCTGTGGGAGGCGATCGAGGCGGCGTCCACGAAGCCGTTCGGCTTCCAGGCGTTCCGTCCCGGGCCCGGCGTCGGCGGCCACTGCATCCCGGTCGACCCGAACTACCTGTCGCACCGGGTACGCCGGCTTGGCTACCCGTTCCGGTTCGTCGAGCTGGCCCAAGAGGTCAACGAGCGGATGCCGGCCTACGTGGTGGCCCGGATCACCCGGATGCTCAACAACCGCGCCCGTGCCGTGAACGGGAGCACCGTTCTTTTACTCGGCGTCACGTACAAGGCCGACATCGCCGACGAGCGGGAGACCCCGGCGCTGCCGCTGGCCCGCCGGCTGCGCATGCTGGGCGCGAACGTGTGCTACGCCGACCCGTATGTGGCCGACTGGACCGTGTCGGGCAAGCCGGTCACCCGGGTGGTCGACGTGGGCCAGGCGCTGGCCGATGCCGACATCACCGTGCTGCTCCAGCCGCACGCCGCGTTCGACCTGGCCGAGGTGCAGAGCCGGGCGAAGCTGGTGCTCGACACCCGCGGGGTGCTGACCGACTCGGACACGGTCGAGCGACTGTAGCGCCGTTCCGCTCGGCGGCTTTGGAGGATCCGTGCGTGTTCTGGTGATGACCGTGGTGCATCACCCGGAGGACGCGCGGATCCTGCACCGGCAGATCCGCGGGTTAGTCGACGCCGGGCACCAGGTTGTCCAGGCCGCACCGTTCTCCGCCTTCGGGGTGCAACCGCGGCCCTGGGTCAGCGGCGTGGATCTGCCCAGGGCAGGCGGGCGGCGCCGGGCCGGCGCGATCCGGTTCGCCCGGACCGTGCTGCGCGACCAGGGCGGCAAGGCCGACGTCGTGCTGCTGCACGATCCGGAGCTGCTGCTCGCGGTCGGCGATGTGCGCAAGCACGTCCCGGTGGTCTGGGATGTGCACGAGGACACCGCGGCCGCGCTGGGGATGAAGGCCTGGTTACCCGGACCGCTGCGACCGGCGGTCCGGCTTGCGGTGCGGCTGGCGGAGTCCGCGGCCGAGCGCCGGCTGCACCTGATCCTGGCCGAGCCGAGCTATGCCGGCCGGTTCCGCCGCGAGCACTTGGTGGTGCCCAACTACCCCTATGTGCCGGACTCGGTCGCCCCGCCGGCTGCCGACCGGGTCGTCTACGTTGGGTCGCTGTCCGCGGCCCGCGGTGCCGCCGAGCTGGTCGCGACGGCCCGGCTGCTGGCTCCGCACGGCGTCCGGGCAGAGCTGGTCGGGCCGGCCGACGGGCAGGTCCGCGGGCTGATCGAGGCAGCGGCCGCCGAAGGCGTGCTGGACTGGGCCGGCTACCAGTCCAACGACGAGGCGCTGCGCCGGCTGGACGGTGCGCTGGCCGGGCTGACCCTGCTGCACGACCAGCCCAACTACCGGCACTCGCTGCCAACCAAGGTGGTCGAGTACATGGCCCGCGGGGTCCCGGTGATCACCACACCGCTGCCGCGGGCCACCCGGCTGGTGGAGACCCACCGGTGCGGGCTGGTAGTGCCTTGGCAGGATCCCGAGGCGGTCGCCAAGTCGGTCCTGTTGCTGCGCGAGGATCGGCCCCGCCGGGAGGCGCTGGGCCGCAACGGGCATGCCGCAGCTCTGGAGCACTACAGCTGGCCGGTCGCGGCCCGGCGGTTCATTGCCCAGCTGGAGGCCTGGGCCGGCGCGGCCGGCTAGCACCGCCCGCCGGTAGCACCGCCACCGGTCGCGGCGACGAGCTCAGCCGACCAGCTCGCGGGTCTGCGCCACGTCGGCGCTCATCTGCTCCAGCAACGCGTCCACCGAGTGGAACTTGACCGTCTCGCGCAGCCGGTCGGCGAAGTCGATCGCCACCTCGCGGCCGTAGAGCTCGAGGTCGTCCCGGTCGAGCACGTAGGCCTCGACCCGTCGCTCGGTGCCGTCGAACGTCGGATTGGTGCCGATCGAGATGGCCGCCGGCAATGACTGCCCGTCCAGCACCAGCCAACCCGCATACACCCCGTCGGCCGGGATCGCCGCGTGCGGGGTCGGACGGAGGTTCGCGGTCGGGTAGCCGAGCTCGCGACCGCGCCGGTCGCCCTCCACCACGGTGCCTTCCACCCGGTGCGGCCGACCCAATCCGGCCGCGGCCTCGGCCACGTCGCCGCGCGCCACCGCGGCCCTGATCAGGGTCGACGACACCGGCTCCGGGTCGCCGGGGCCGGTTGCGGCCGCGGGCACCAGGTCTAGCCCAGTGGCGCCGAAGCCGTAGTCCGCGCCGAGCCGCTCGAGCAGCTCCACGGTGCCGGCCGCTTTGTGCCCGAACCGGAAGTTGGACCCGACCGTGACTTGGCCGGCGTGCAGCGTGTCGACCAGCACCAGGCGGACGAACTCGGGCGCCGGCAGCTGGGAGAACTCCACCGTGAACGGCAGGACCAGGGTCGCCGCTACCCCGGTCTCGGCCAGCAGGTCGAGCCGGTGCGGCACGGTGCTCAGCAACGCCGGATGGCTGCCCGGCTGCACGACCTCGAGCGGGTGCGGGTCGAACGTCGCGACGACCGGGGCCAGGTTCGCGGCCCGGGCGGAGTCGACCAGATTCGCCAACACGGCTCGATGCCCGCGGTGCACGCCGTCGAAAACCCCGATCGTGACGGCACTACGGCCCCAGTCCTGCGGCACCTCGGCTAGTCCTCGCCAGCGGCGCACTGCGCCCTCCCCACTGCTCCGGCAACCTGCGCGCTCCAAGCCTGCCACGCAGCAGATCGCGGGCCGTGGCTGGGTCTGGACGGGCAACGGGTATCGCCGGCGGCGGGCCGGGTGTTGGCGCGACACTGCCGGCGGGGTTTACCGTTACCCGGTCCAGGTACAAATGCGGATCGAAGGGACATCCGGCCTTGCCCGTGCCCGGCTCGGTGACCGTAGAGCATCTCGGCGACCAGGTTCGCGCCCATGCGCAGCTGCCTGGGGTGTCCGCGGCCCAGGTGATGTCCGCGTTCGTGGATGCCGATCAGGTGAGTCAGTGGTGGGGCGGCGAGCTGCAGGTCGAGCCGTGGCCCGGCGGTTGTTACGCGGTGCATTTCCGGCAGCAGGGGCGGACCATGCGCGGCCGGATCGTGCACTACCGGCCGGATGGCACGCTCACGTTCACCTGGAACTGGGAGCACCTGCCGGATCGGCCGGCCCGCCAGGTCGAGGTGCGCGCGACCGAGCTCACCGACGGCACCGAGCTCCAGCTCGTGCACGGCACCTACGGTGACGACGAGGACGAGCGCGCCGACGCCGACAGTCACCGGGCCGGCTGGGTGCACTTCCTGCCCAGGCTGGTGTCCAGCCTGCTGTC
>JAKEEW010000711.1 GCA_022616375.1 Sporichthyaceae bacterium | reverse complement strand
TGCGACGCATGGTCGCTCGCATCGCCGCCGTGGCCCCGTTCGCTGAGAGCGCGGACCTGCTGGCCGATCTGGCCGGGATCCGGCTGTCGACCAAACGGGTCGAACGTTCCGCCGAGGCCGACGGCCAGGCCGCCGCAGCCGAGCTGGAACAGCAGTCGCGGGCGTTGCTGGGTTCCGGCGTGACGGTGTTACCGCCCTCGCCGCTGCCAGACAAGCTCTACATCACCATCGATGGCACCGGCGTACCTGTCGTTGCCGCCGCCGCGCTGGACCGGGCCGGCAAGGGCGAGGACGGCCGGGCCCGCACCCGCGAGGTCAAGCTCGCCTGCCTGTTCACCCAGACCCAACTCGACGACGACGGTTACCCGGTGCGCGACCCGGACACCGCCACCTACGTGCACACCCTCGAGCCGGTCGAGCAGTTCACCACCCTGGTCCAGGCCGAGGCCCGCCGCCGCGGCGCCGAGCACATCCGCCAGCTCGTCGTGCTCGGTGACGGCGCCGTGTGGATCTGGAACCTGGCCACCAAGATCCTGCCCGAGGCCACCCAGATCGTCGACTACTACCACGCCCGCGAGCACGTCAACGACCTCGCCAAGCTCCTGACCCCCACCCTCGGCGACGACCAGCCCACCTGGCTCGCCGGACGCCTCGATGACCTCGACAACGGCGACATCGAAGCGTTCGTGGCGGCCACCCGCGCCCTGCCGATCAACGACGCCGACCGCGGCCAGGTCGACACCGCCCTGGACTACTTCATCCGCAACGCCCAACGCATGCGCTACGCCCTGTTCCGCGAGCTGGGCATGTTCATCGGCTCCGGCGTCGTCGAAGCCGGCTGCAAGAGCCTGGTCGGTCAACGCCTCAAACTCTCCGGAATGAGGTGGAACACACCCGGCGCCACCGGCATCCTCACCCTGCGCTGCCACCGGGAAAGCAACCGCTGGGACGAGATCTGGCCGCAGCCCAACAACCAGACCCCAGCCACCAACGCCGGCCTCGCGCTGGTCGACGCGGCCTGACGCCCGAGCGGACCATGATCACGACGCCGTACCTACAAATCTGACGCGCACCCAATGATCGGCGAGGATCGAACGCCTGTCGACCGTCGTTGCTAGCCTCTGCCGGTGCGAGTTGGTGTCTACATCGATGGCTACAGCC
>JAKEEW010000110.1 GCA_022616375.1 Sporichthyaceae bacterium | reverse complement strand
TACGTGGCCGGGCCGATCAGCGGGGTGAGCCTGAGCGTACCGATCGACCGCGGCGGGCGGTACGTGAAGGTCCAGTTGCGCGGGCAGAACTACCTCTGCCTGCCGGAGGTGGAGGTCTGGGACCAGCTCCAGCCGCCCGGGCCGCACCTGGCCGAGGGCAAGCCGGCCAGCCAGTCCAGCACCTACGGGGGGTCCGTCGCGGGGAAGGCCGTGGACGGCACCACCGATGGCAACGGAGAGGCCGCCAACGCCATCACCGGCAATCAAGCCCAGGCCTGGTGGCAGGTCGACCTGCAGCAGGTGCGGCAGCTCGGCCACGTGGTGCTGTGGAACCGCACGGATGGGTGGTCGGAGCGGCTGGCCGACTTCGACCTGAAGGTCTCCGACGACGGGACGACCTGGCAGGCCTACTACGTGGCCGGGCCGGTGAAGCAGAACGTGGCGATCCCGGTGGATCGGACCGGGCGGTACATCCGCGTCCAACTGCGGGGCACCAACTACCTGCAACTGGCCGAGGTCCAGGTCTGGGAGCCGTCGCTGTCGGCCGCGCCGCCCGTGGACAGCGAGTGGGTCGTCACCACCTACAGCTATGACGCCCAGGGCAACCGGGCGTCGGTGACCGACGGGCGGGGCAACACCACCACCCTGTGCTGGGACGTGGCCGACGACGGCAGCACGATCTCCGGCACGCGCCGCAACCTGACCCGCGCGATCGGCCCGCCGCCGACGGGCGGCGCCAACCGCCCGGTCACGCTGCTGACCTACGACGGTAAGGACAACCTCACCAAGGTGGTGCCGCCCAAGGGGGTGGCCAGCGGCGGCACGGTGACTTGCGCGACCGACCTGAGCGGCGCCATCAACACCACCTACGCCACGGAGTATGCGTACGACGCGACGCAGACCACGCTGCTGTCGATCACCGAGCGGTTCACCGACCCGGACAGCGGCCTCCAGACGGCGGTCACCAAACTGGAGTACGACGCCGCCCAGCCGGGCCTGGTCAGCAAGGTGATCCCGCC
>JAKEEW010000109.1 GCA_022616375.1 Sporichthyaceae bacterium | reverse complement strand
GCCCCGGTGGACAGGTACTTCCACCCGCCGTCGGCCACCACGAAACAGATGTCCGCTCGCTCGCCGGCCGCCTCACACCGCCGCGCCACCGCCAGCGCCGCATGGAGCACCGCACCGGTCGAGATCCCGGCGAAGATGCCCTCCTGATCGAGCAGCTCGCGGGTCCGCCGGACGGCGTCCTGCGGCCCCACCGACAGGCGGCGGCTGAGCACCGAGGAGTCGTAGAGCTCGGGCACGAACCCTTCGTCGAGGTTGCGCAACCCGTAGACCAGCTCGCCGTACCGCGGCTCGGCCGCGACGATCTGCACGGACGGCACCCGCTCGCGCAGGAAGCGCCCTACCCCCATCAGCGTGCCGGTGGTCCCGAGCCCGGCGACGAAGTGCGTCACGGTCGGCAGGTCGGCGAGAATCTCCGGCCCGGTCGACTCGTAGTGCGCCAGGGCGTTCGCCGGGTTCCCGTACTGGTAGAGCATGACCCAGTCCGGATGTTCGGCCGCGAGCGCTTTGGCGACCCGTACCGCCTCGTTGGAGCCACCCTCGGGCGGCGAGAAGATGATCTCCACCCCCCACATCTCCAGAAGCTGACGGCGCTCCACCGAGGTGTTCGAGGGCATGACGGCAACCAGGCGATACCCGCGCACCCGGGCCACCATCGCCAGCGATATGCCGGTATTTCCGGATGTGGGCTCGAGCAAGGTGGACCCTGGGGTCAACAGCCCGGACTCCTCCGCCGCCCGCACCATCCACAGCGCGATCCGATCCTTGATCGATCCAGTCGGATTGCGGTCCTCGAGCTTCGCCCACAGCCGGACCGACGGGGACGGCGACAGCCGGGGGAGCCCGACCAGCGGCGTCCCGCCAACCGAGGTCAGGAGCGAGTCGAAGCGCACGGCAGCGCAGGCAACCTAGCCGCCGGCCACGGCCGGCAGCACGGTCACCGAGTCGCCGTCTGTGAGCGGCGTGTCCAGCCCGCCGAGGAACCTGACGTCCTCGTCGTTGACGTAGACGTTCACGAACCGGCGCAGCGTGCCGTCCTCCACCAGCCGGTCGGCAAGCCCCGGGTGCCGGGCGTCGAGATCGCGCAACAGCTCCGACAGCGTCGCCCCGGCGCCCGAGACGCTCTTCGCGCCGTCGGTGTACTGCCGCAAGATCGTTGGGATCCGGACCTCGATGGTCATCGGGTGAGCTCCAAGCCAAGTAGGGGCCAGCGGGCGCGGGCGTAACGCGCGGGCGTAACGCGCGGGCGTAACGCTCGGGCGTAACGCAAGAAACGGTAGCCGCGGATATCCGGAGCTAACCCGGGCCCGGATCCGGATGTTCCGTGATCACCACGTCCTCCTCGGTCACGACGCCGTCGACAATCCGGAACGAGCGGAACTCGATCTCGTCCGGATCGCGGGTAGAGACCAGCACGTAATGGGCCTGCGGTTCGCTTGCGTATGAAATATCGGTACGAGACGGATGTGCCTCAGTTGCCGTATGCGAGTGATAGATGACGACCGGTTCCTCGTCCCGATCGTCCATCTCGCGCCAGACCTTGAGCTGCTCGATCGAGTCGAACCGGTAGAACGTCGGCGACCGCTCGGCGTTGGTCATCGGGATGAACCGCTCCGGCCGATCCGACCCCGCCGGCCCGGCCACCACGCCGCACGCCTCGTCCGGATGGTCCGCGCCGGCATGCCCGACGATCGCGTCGTACAGCGCCCGGTCGATCTTCAGCACGGATCCACTCTAGCCACCGGACAACCGGCCTCACCCGTCCCCGGCGAGCGCGCTGACCAGCGAGTCCTGCATCCAGGTCAGCCATTCGTAGACCGCGTACAGCCCGCGCAGCGGATCGTCCTCGGCCAGCGCCTCGGCGGCCATCTCGTAGTCCTCGTCGATGTCCAGCCGGGTCCCGATGGCCAGCCGCAAGTCGTTGAGCACCCGCATCCACTCCAGCGCCTGCGCCTCGTCCAGCTTCAGCGACTCCCCGCCCTCGAGGCTGTCCAGCACGATCGCCGCCGCGGACAGCTTGGCCATCCGCAAGTCGTACTCGGTGTATCGGCGGAACTCGGCGGCCGCCTCCTGGTCGTCGGCGTAGCCGTCCGGCAGCAGCCTGGCCAGGATCGGGTCGGTCGGCGACCGGACCGGCTCGGACGGCAACCCGACCGCTGCGGCCAGGTCGGCCACCGGGTCGCCGCGGGTCAGCGGGTCGGAGCCGGCCGGCTCGGGCCCGAGCCATTCCGGCGCGCTCGACTCCTGGTCGGCCTGCAGCAGATCACCGAGTTGGGTAATCAGGTTCGTCAGGACCCCGGTCTCGACCGGTTCGAACGAGACCCGGATCGAGCCGTCCCTGGCTCGGCGGAACGGGCTACTCACGTGTCCTGCTGCAAAGTCGCCCAGAGTCCGTAGCCGTGCATGGCGCCGACGTCGCGTTCCATCTCCTCGCGAGAGCCATTGGACACCACGGCCCTGCCCTTGTGGTGAACGTCGAGCATGAGCTTGGTGGCCTTGTCTTTGGAGTACCCGAAGTGCCGCTGGAACACGTACGTCACGTACGACATGAGGTTGATCGGATCATTCCAGACGATCGTGATCCACGGCTTCGCGGTGCCGAGATCCTCCTCGACATCGGGTCGCTCCAGCTCGACCGGCGCCACGCTCACAACGACCATGGTAGGGGGACCCGTGCCGCCGCGCTGGCGTGGCCCGACCAGGCAAGACTTCCTGCCCGGCCGGGTGAATGGATCTAGGATTGGGCTCGTGACCGCGCCGTCGACCGCGCTGCTGACCGACCACTACGAGCTGACCATGGTGGAGGCCGCGCTGCGCACCAGCGCCGGAGCCCGCCGTGCGGTGTTCGAGGTGTTCGCCCGGCGGTTGCCCGACGGCAGGCGGTACGGCGTGCTGGCCGGCACCGGCCGGCTGCTGGACGCGATCGAGCGATTCCGGTTCGACGAGACCACCCTGCAGCTGCTCGACCAGGCCGCAATCGTGGATCGGCCCAGCCTGGACTGGCTGGCCGACTACCGCTTCCGGGGCGACGTCTGGGGCTACGGCGAGGGCGAGTGTTACTTCCCCGGATCGCCGGTGCTCATAGTGGAGTCCAGCTTCGCCGAGGCCGTCGTGCTGGAAACGCTGGTGTTGTCCATCCTCAACCACGACTCGGCGATCGCCGCCGCGGCATCCAGGATGACCACCGCAGCGGGTGCCAGGCCATGCGTCGAGATGGGCTCCCGGCGTACCCATGAGGAGGCCGCGGTTGCCGCCGCCCGGGCGGCCTACCTGGCCGGCTTCGCAACCACGTCCAACCTGGAGGCTCGCCGGCGCTACGGCATCCCGACCGCCGGGACTAGCGCGCACGCGTTCACACTGCTGCACGACACCGAGCGCGCCGCGTTCGCCGCGCAGGTCGACGCGCTGGGTGCCGGCACCACATTGCTGGTCGACACCTACGACGTCACCGAGGGCGTGCGCACCGCGGTCGAGGTGGCCGGACCCGAGCTCGGTGCGGTCCGGCTGGACTCCGGCGACCTGGTGGAGCTAGCCAAGCAGGTCCGCGAGCAACTCGACGTGCTCGGTGCGACGAAGACCCGGATCGTGGTCACGAGCGACCTCGACGAGTATCAGATCGCGGCGCTGGCCGCGGCTCCGGTGGACGGCTACGGGGTGGGAACCGCACTGGTCACCGGCAGCGGTGCCGCCACCGCGGGGATGGTGTACAAGCTGGTCGCCCGGGCGGTTGACGACGAGCCGGGCGCGCCGCTGCGGCCGGTGGCGAAGAGGTCGCTGGCCAAGACCAGCATCGGCGGGCGGAAGTGGGCCTTCCGCGAGCTCGACTACACCGGCACCGCGGTCGCCGAGACGATCGCCACCACGGACAGTCCGGAGCCGCCCGGCAGCGCCCGCAACACCCACCGCGCTCTCCTGGTTCCGCTGATCCGCGAAGGCGAGATAGTTGGCCGCGAACAGCTGGACGTCGCGCGTGACCGGCACTACGCCGCACTGCAAGAATTGCCCGCGACCGCGCACCAGCTGTCCCGGGGGGAACCCGCGATACCAACCCGATACGTGGAGGAACCCCGATGACCCGGGCTCTGATCGTCGTCGACGTGCAGAACGATTTCTGCGAAGGCGGCAGCCTCGAGGTGCTTGGTGGGGCTGATGTCGCCAGCGCGATCACTGCGCACATGTCGGCCAGCCGGAACGACTACCAGCACCTACTCGCAACCCAGGACCACCACATCTCACCTCGCGGGCACTTCTCCGACGAGCCGGACTACGTGCGGACCTGGCCACGACACTGTGTGGTCGGCACCACCGGGGTCGACTTCCATCCACGCCTGGACACCAGCCTGCTCGACGAGGTGTTCAAGAAGGGCGCCTACACGGCCGCGTACTCCGGGTTCGAGGGCGCCGCCAACGATGGGCGCGGGCTCGGGCTCTGGCTGCGGGCGCACGAGGTCGACGAGGTCGACGTGGTAGGGATCGCGACCGACTACTGCGTGCGCGCCACCGCGATCGACGCCGCCCGAGCCGGCTTCAGCACCAGGGTGCTGCTCGAGCTGACCGCCGGGGTAGCGCGGGCCAGCACGGATTCCGCGCTGGACGACATGCGCGCCGCCGGCTGCGAACTGGTCGGCGAGCCGGTGGTCAAGTCCCGTTAGCCCGACCCCCGGAGATGTAGATCGCCGGCGAAGCGGATCGCGCGGGCGATGATCACCGACGCGCCGGCGCGCCGAACCGCCCGAACCGCAACCCTCCGGCCGGCGCATTTACCCGGCGCCACGCTCGGCCTGATGCTGGGAGGCATGAGGATCCTCAGCCCGGCGTTCGGCAACGGCGACTGGATCCCGACCGAGTACTCCGCCGACGGGACCGAGTCGATCGTGCCGCTGGAGTTCACCGGCGTCCCGGCCGACACGGTCAGCCTTGCGCTGGTCGTCCAGGACTCGGACGTCCCGACCGAGCATCGCCCGGACGGCACATTCGATCACTGGGTGGTATGGAACCTGCCGGCCTCGCTCGGCTCACTCACCGACCCGGACGATCACGGCGGAGTAGTCGGCGCCACCAGCCGCGGCTCGCATACCTGGATCGCACCCGAACCACCGTCGGGAAAGGGCGTCCATCGCTACTACTTCACGGTGTACGCGCTGGACACGATGCTCGATCTGAACGGCACGGCCGGGCGGCCCGAGCTGGAGGCCGCGATCGAGGGCCACGTGCTGGACCAGGCCGTCTTGATGGGCCGGTATCAGCGCGACTAACGCGTGACCGGAAGCGCCGACAGCAAAGGGGCGGCACCCGGGGTGAACCGGCGCCGCCCCTTCGGGCAGTGCTCATGTCGAGCGTGCTCATATCGAGCCGTGTTCGTATCGCGCGCTCATATCGAGCAGAGTGGAGGTGGCGGGAATCGAACCCGCGTCCTTCGGCCGTCAATCAGTCATTCTCCGGGCGCAGCCTGCTGTGGTTTTCTCGGCCCCGGCAGTCACGCAGGCGAGCTGCCGCCGGGCTCAGTCGCTGTTTGGTGTCCCGATCAGCCCCGCGACCGAGCTGATCGGTTGATCTCCCTAGCGATGCCAGATCCCGGGCCGGGAGAACGCCCGGGCTGACAAGCCTCCTGTGCTCCTACTTAGGCAGCAAGAGCGAGGCTAGTGCGCTGAGTATTGGCGCTTGTTTTTTTGCAGGGCATGGTTAACGAGATCGTCCCTGCATCCTCGGCCCGCTTCTCCTGACTCATCGTCCGAAGTCGAAACCGTTCACCCCCATATTGAGTTTTCAACGTCATCGACTCTACCTGGCCAACCATGCGGGGCGCAGCCCTGTTCCCTCCCAGAAGATCATCTAGCTCTGCGGCAGAGATCGTTTCGAGCTTCTGGGCGATACCAGGACGACACGGCCGGGCGGACCACTTTTCATTGAGCTACTGACGAGTAATACTGGGAGGTAACAACGTGCGTGGACGCCACCGCGGGCTCCACGCGATCGGAGTTCGGGAGGATCCCCGTGACCGCTGTGACCGGCCGTTCCGATACCGGCACCGACACCGGCACCGTTACCGACGTCCCACCGGCCGCACCGACCCCAGCCGGGACGAAGCGGTTCGAACCGGCTCCGGCCAGCTCGCCGCCCGCCGGCAACGGCGGCCAGGTCAGCGAGCGCGAAGCCCGCCAGGTCGCCGAGGCGGCCCGGCAGTCCGAGTGGACCCAGCCGAGCTTCGCCAAGGAGCTGTTCCTCGGCCGGTTCCGGCTCGACCTGATCCACCCGCACCCCCGTCCGGACGCGGCAACGGTCGAGGCCGGCGAGGCCTACCTGCGCGAGCTGGAGAAGTTCGTCACCGACGAGGTGGATGGGGAGCGGATCGAGCGGGAGGACCGGATCCCGGACGAGACCATCCAGCGGCTCAAGGAGCTCGGCGCGTTCGGCATCAAGATCCCTAAGGATTACGGCGGCCTCGGTCTGAGCCAGGTCTACTTCAACAAGGCGCTGACCACGCTCGGCTGCGGTCACCCGTCGCTGACCGCGCTGATCTCGGCCCACCAGTCGATCGGGGTGCCGCAGCCGCTGAAGCTGTTCGGCAGCGAGGAGCAGAAGCGGCGCTACCTGCCCCGGCTGGCCAGCACCGACATCAGCGCGTTCCTGCTCACCGAGCCGGATGTCGGCTCCGACCCGGCCCGGCTCGCGACCAGCGCGGTGCCCACCGAGGACGGCACCGGATACCGGCTCAACGGGGTCAAGCTGTGGGCCACCAACGGCTCGATCGCCGACATCGTGGTCGTGATGGCCAGGGTGCCGAAGTCCGCCGGGCATCGGGGCGGGATCACCGCGTTCGTCGTAGAGACCGACTGGGACGGGGTCACCGTCGAGCGGCGTAACCAGTTCATGGGCCTGCGCGGTCTGGAGAACAGCGTCACCCGGTTCCACGACGTGCTGGTCCCGGCGGAGAACGTGATCGGAGCCGAGGGGCAGGGTCTCAAGATCGCGCTGACCACGCTGAATACCGGCCGGCTCTCGCTGCCGGCGGTCTGCTCGGCCGCGACCAAGTGGTCGGTGAAGGTGGCCCGCGAGTGGTCGCAGGCCCGAGTCCAATGGGGCCGCCCGGTCGGCAAGCACGAGGCGATCGCCAAGAAGATCGCATTCATGGCGGCCACCTCGTACGCGCTGGAGGCGGTGCTCGAGCTGTCCAGCCAGCTGGCCGACGACGGCACCGCGGACATCCGGATCGAGGCCGCGCTGGCCAAGCTCTACACCTCGGAGATGGCCAGCCTGATCGCCGACGAGCTGATCCAGATCCGGGGCGGCCGCGGCTACGAGACCGCGCCGTCGCTGCGGGCCCGCGGTGAACGTGCGGCGCCGGTCGAGCAGCTGGTCCGCGACCTGCGGATCAACCGGATCTTCGAGGGCTCGACCGAGATCATGCACCTGTTCACCGCCCGGGAGGCGGTGGACCAGCACCTCGCGGTGGCCGGTGCGCTGATCGACGCCGACTCCGGCGCCGCGGCGAAGGCCAAGGCCGTAGCTCGCGCGGGCGTGTTCTACGCCGGCTGGCTACCCAAGCTCACAGTGGGGAAGGGCCGACTGCCCGGCGGCTATCGCGAGTTCGGCCCGCTGGCCGAGCACGTGCGCTACGTCGAGCGATCCAGCCGCAAGCTCGCCCGGTCCACGTTCTACGCGATGGCCCGCTGGCGTGGCCGGATGGAGGTCAAGCAGGCGTTCCTGGCCCGGATCGTGGACATCGGAGCCGAGTTGTTCGCGATGAGCGCGGTCTGCATACGCGCGCACATGCAGCGCCAGGACGACCCGGAGCTCGGCAAGACCGCCTACGAGCTGGCCAACGCGTTCTGCGAGCAGGCCAGGCTGCGGGTGGACGAGCTGTTCCGAGCGTTGTGGACCAACACCGACGGCACCGACTACAAGCTGGCCCGCGGGGTACTGGACGGGCGGTACGCCTGGCAGGAGGCCGGGGTCATCGATCCGTCCGAGTCCGACCTGCCGTGGATCGCCGAGGTCACACCCGGTCCGGCCACCGGGCCGAACCTGCGCCGCCGCACCAACCCGGCACCGTGACTACGGATCATTACGCACCGTAGATAGCGACAGATCGGCTCAAATCGCCCGCCGTCGCGGTTCGGCCGTGCGTAATGATCGATTGGAGCGGTGCGGCTCAGTCCTCGCGGCCCTTGGCCCGGCGGCCGACCGCACGCGACATCTCCCGGGTGGCCTGCCGCTCGGCCAGCGCCTGGCGCTTGTCGTGCAGCCGCTTGCCCCTGGCCAGCGCGATCTCGACCTTGGCCCGGCCGTCGGAGAAGTACATCGCCAGCGGCACCAGGGTCAGGCCCGACTCCTTGGTCTTGCCGATCAAGCGCAGGATCTCGGCCCGGTGTAGCAGCAGCTTGCGCGGCCGGCGCGGCTCGTGGTTGGTCCAGGTGCCCTCGGTGTACTCCGGGATGTGCACGCCCATCAGCCAGGCCTCGCCGTCCTTGATCATGGCGTAGCCGTCCTGCAGCGACGCCCGGCCGGCGCGCAGCGACTTCACCTCGGTGCCGGTCAGCACGAGGCCGGCCTCGTACACGTCCTCGACGTGGTAGTCGTGACGGGCCTTCTTGTTCTGGGCGATCAGCTTTCGCCCGCGTTCGCGCGACATCGTGGATTCCGGAGTCTGGTCAGAGGTGAGCAGGCAGGTGCAGGCGTTCAGGGTACGCGAGCGAGGTCGTGGACGAGGGTCCAATATGCCCGGGCCCGCGCCTCCTCGGGCCCGGCGGACGTGCTGATCAGGACATCAGGCCTGATCCCGACGTGATCGATCGCACGGCCGGCCGGCGTGACGAACCGGCCGAGCTCACGCTCGCCTATCTCGACCGTGCCCTTGCCGTAGGTCGTCCTGCCGACCAGAAGCGCCCGACCCCGGTCCTGCAGTGCGGCCGCTACGATCTCGGCCGCACTCGCGGTCTGGTCGTCGACGAGCACCGCGACCGGCACGTCCTGATCTCCGCCCGGAGCAGCGAACCGGCGCTTGAGGTTCCCGGAGCGGTCCGGATAGCTAACGATGGGCCCGCCGTCCAGGAACACGCCGGCGGTCGCGACCGCCTCGTCGACCAGCCCGCCCGGGTTCCCGCGCAGGTCGAGCAGGACCGCCCGGCCGTGTTCGGCCGCCACCGCGTCGGCGACCCGCGCGCCGATACCGGTCGAGAAGGCGCTGATCCTGATCACGGTCACGTCGGCCCGATCAGTGACGACTTCCAGGTCGCCGGCGGCAATCGGGCTGCGGATCAGCCCGAGCCGGCGCACCGAGCCGGCGCTTGGGGACCCCGCGCCTGCGGACCCCGCGCCTGCGGGGGCGACCAGCACCTGGATCTGGCTCCCCTCCGGACCGCGCAGCAACCGGGCGACCTGTCGGCGGCCAGATCAGTGGTCGGTTTCCCACCGACGTCGGCTAACCGTTCGCCAATCTGGATTCCGGCCGCGTCGGCCGCCGAACCGGCGACAACCCGGGTGATCGTGACCCGGCCGTCGCCCATCGTCCGCACCCACAGTCCGACCCCGCTGTACTGGGCCGGCGTCGGCGGCGTTTGCACTCTGGCCGAGCCGGTCGCCGGCTCGGCCAGCAGTCCGGCGCCGTACCCACCGACGAACGCGACCACGAGAACCGCAGCCCACCGTGATCGCCGCACCAGTCCATGGTGGCCTACAACCAGCGCATCGGGTTGCGGAACTGGCCATTTACCAGCACCTCGAAGTGCAGGTGCGGGCCGGTTGACCAGCCGGTATTTCCGGACAGGCCGACCGTCTCACCACGCGACACCCGATCTCCGGCGCTGACCCAGCGCACCGACAGGTGGTTGTACGTCGTGGTCAGGTGCACGCCCCGGACATACCCGTGCGAGACCACGACCCGGTTGCCGTACGCGCCGTGGAAGTACGACTCGATCACCCGGCCGTAGCGCGCGGCGCCCACCTTGGTGCCCGGCGCGAGCGCGAAGTCGACCCCGGTGTGCAGCTTCCGGTAGCGCAGGATCGGGTGGAAGCGCATCCCGAACGGCGAGGAGATCCGGCCCCGCGCCGGGTAGGACAGCAGCTTGCCGCCGGTCGGAGCGTTGGCCGACGAGCCGGACCCGGCATGCTTGGACCGGCTCATCTCGGCCGCGATCACCCGCTCCAGCCGCCGCGACTCGGCCTGCATCTCCTCGTACCTGGCCTGGTCGGCGGCACGGTCCCGGCGGGCCCGCCGGACCACGTCCCGCTGCTGGTCGAGCAGCGCCTCGACCCGGTCCCGGGCGGCCTCGGCCCGAGCCGCGAGCTGCTCGGTCTGGCCGAGCCTGCTGGCGGCCTGTGCCCGCTGCGCCGCCACCTCGTCCCGGCGCAGCGCCAGGGTCTTGGTGTCGGTGGCGAGCTGGGCCCGCTCGGCCCGCATCCTGGCGATGATCGCGCCCTGGGCTGCGGTGATCTGATCCAGGTAGATCATGCTGTCGGCGAAGTCGGAGTACGACCCGGCCGTCATCGCCGCTCCGAGCATCGGCAGCGCCATCGAGCCGCCGTGCTGATAGCTGTGCTGGACCAGCCCGGCTACTTGATCTTGCTGGTTGGCCAGTCGCTCCGCGGTGGCGGCCAACCGCTGCTGGGCCACCCGTTCGGCCTGCTCGGCCTCGACCAACCGGCGTGCGGCCTCGGCGTCCTGCGCGCGCGCGGCCGCCAGCTCACCGCGGGCCGTGGCCAGGTCCGCCTTCGCAATCGGGATCTGCCGCTCCAGCAGCGCGTACGAAGCCTCGGCCCGGGCTAGCCGCTGGGATGACTCGGCCAGGTCGGCCTTGGCGTCCCTGGCGCCGGCGTCGGCGTTGCGCTTGGCGGTCCTGGCCCGGTCGACCCGGTCGTCGGCGCCCGCCGGGGCGACCGCGCTCACCGCCACCAGTGCCGCCAGCACAGCAGCCGGCACGGTTACACCAGCGCGGATC
>JAKEEW010000108.1 GCA_022616375.1 Sporichthyaceae bacterium | reverse complement strand
GGGTCAACCCGTTCTTCCGCGACCTCTACCGCGACGTTGCCGATTCATTGTCCGGCCTATACGCGCGGGAGCACACCGCCCAGGTGCCTGCCGACCAGCGGGAGGAGCGTGAAGATCGGTTCCGCAAGGGGACGCTGCCGCTGCTGTTCTGCTCGCCGACGATGGAACTCGGTGTCGACATCGCCAGCCTGAACGCGGTTGCGCTGCGCAACGTGCCCCCTACGCCGGCCAACTATGCGCAACGCAGCGGGCGAGCCGGACGGTCTGGCCAGCCCGCCCTGGTGGTGACCTACTGCGCCACCGGCAACGCGCACGACCAGTACTACTTCCGGCGCCGCGAGGACGTGATCGCCGGTTCGGTGGTCGCCCCCCGGCTGGATGTCACCAACGAGGACCTGGTCCGCTCCCACGTGCAGGCGGTCTGGATCGCCGAGACCGGCCAGAACCTGCACGGGTCGCTGACTGACCTGCTCGACGCCGACGGCGAGGAGCCGAGCCTGAAGCTGCTGGACGGCGTGGCGCGGACCCTGGCCGACGGGGCCGCTAGCCGTCGTGCCGCCGACCGGGCCCAGTCGATCCTGACCGACGTTATACCCGAGATCGAGCAGACGTCCTGGTGGTACGACGGCTGGATCGAAGACGTGGTCAAGACCGCGCCCGAGGCGTTCGACCGGGCCTGCGACCGGTGGCGCAGCCTCTACCGGGCCGCGCTGGCCGAGCAGAAGGAGCAGAACCGGATCGTGCTTGACCAGTCGGCGACCAGGAAGACCCGCGACGTGGCGACGGCCCGGCGACGCGAGGCGGAGACCCAGCTGCAGCTGCTGCGCAACGAGGACTCCGAGACGGGGCAGACCGACTTCTACTCCTACCGATACTTCGCCTCCGAGGGGTTCCTACCCGGGTACTCCTTCCCACGGCTGCCGCTGGCCGCCTACGTGCCGGGGGTGCGGCGCGGCCGCGGCGAGGGCGACTACCTGCAGCGGCCCCGCTTCCTGGCGATCAGCGAGTTCGGGCCTGGCGCACTGCTCTACCACGAGGGCGCCCGCTACCAGGTGCACCGGGTGCAGCTGCCGCCGAGCCGGCCCGGACAGGTGGCCGTGGAGACCCACGATGCGCGTCGCTGCCAGGCCTGCGGCTATCTGCACCAGAAGGCAGTCGGCATCGACGTGTGCGAGTCCTGCGGGGAACACCTGGGTCCGACCACCTATCGGCTGCTGCGCCTGCAGACCGTCTACACCCGCCGCCGGGAACGGATCTCCTCCGACGAGGAGGAGCGCCGGCGTGCCGGCTTCGAGCTGCAGTTGTCGTACCGGTTCACCGACCACGGGTCCCGACCCGGCCGCGTCGACGCCACCGTCACTGACGCCAGGGGGACGCCCTTGCTGGAGCTTACGTACGGCGACAGCGCGTCGGTGCGGGTGACCAACCTGGGCCGCCGGCGGCGTAAGAACCCCGACGAGCACGGGTTCTGGCTCGATGTGGTCAGCGGCCGCTGGCTGACCGACAAGGAAGCCGCC
>JAKEEW010000710.1 GCA_022616375.1 Sporichthyaceae bacterium | reverse complement strand
CTAGAGGCGGGTCTGGCCCCAGCAGACCTAGCGGACCTTGGGGCTGCCGCCACCCTTGGGCATCCGCACGTTCTTCGGCATCGGCCCCCTGGGCATCTGCTGCTGGATGCCGGGCAACGCGCGCAGCCGAGAGTTGATCTCCCGGATCTTGGCCTTGTCGAGGTTGCGCGGCAGCTTCACCAGGTAGCTACGCAGGTTGCGCAACGGCACCTGGTTGGCGCCGTTGCCGATCACCGCGTCGTAGACCGGGACCTCGGTCCCGAGCATCCGGGCCATCTTGCGCTTTTCCCCGGCCAGCAGAGATCCCACCCGGCCCAGGTTGCCTTCGGCGATCAGGACCACGCCTGGACGGCCGACCGCACGATGCACGATCGCGGTGTCCGTGATCCGCATCGACGGGGTGGCGGCGACCGCCTCGGTCACGGTCCAGCCGCGCTTGATCGACTTGAGTACCGCGAGCGCGGCCCCGGGTTGACCTTCGATCTGGGCAAACGCGGAGCGCTCGGCCCGCCGGCCGAACACGATCCCGGTGACCAGCAGGGCGATGGCCAAACCGGGCGGCAGCCAGGCCCACAGCGGACCGAGCACCACACCGAGCACCACGAACAGCGCAGCCGTGCCGAGGAACGTGGCGAGCAGGATCCAGCCGATCTTCGGATCGACCCGTTTGGTCAACCGGTAGACCTCACGGATCTGCGCCATCCGCGCGGTGCGCTTACCGGTCTTTTCCTTCTTCGCCATGCGCCGCAGGATACCCGGGCCGATCGGCTGCTCCGAACGTGGTGCAACCGGGCCGACGCGGATCGACTGGCGGTGGGGAAAATGTCGCGATCGGCGCTCGCATAGTGGCGATTTGCCGTTCATCATCAAGTGGATTGGAAGTTCCCGCTGCCCGAATGGGCAGGCTTGCCGGTCATCCTGCGGGCAGGTCTGCGAGCCAGCGTGCGCAGTGGGCTAGCGAGGGCGGCCGGCCGATCTTTGCGGCCTCACGGCCGGCCGCTCCTCGGGAGCTCGAAAACTGGAGGAGCGCCGGGCGTCAGCGGACCGCGGTGGCGGATCCGGATCGGGCCGCGATGGCCTGCTGGTAGAGCCGGCCGGCTCGGTAGCTGGACCGGACCAGCGGACCGCTCATCACACCGAGGAAGCCGATCGACTCGGCCTGTTCGCGTAGCTCGACGAACTCTTCCGGCTTCACCCAGCGGTCCACCGGGTGGTGGCGCAGGCTCGGGCGCAGGTACTGGGTGATCGTGAGCAGCTCGCAGCCGGCCTGGTGGAGGTCGACCATGGTGGTGCTGATCTCGGCCCGGTCCTCGCCCAGCCCGAGGATGAGGTTGGACTTGGTCACCAGCCCGGCCGCACGAGCCTGGCTGAGCACGTCGAGCGAGCGTTCGTAGCGGAAACCGGGGCGGATCTGCTTGAAGATCCGCGGCACGGTCTCGATGTTGTGCGCGAGCACCTCGGGCGCGGCGTCGAACACCTGAGCCAGCAGATCGGGCTTCGCGTTGAAGTCGGGGATCAGCAGCTCAACCCCGCAGCCCGGCACCTGCGCGTGGAGCTGCCGGACGGTCTCCGCGTAGAGCCAGGCGCCGCCGTCGGCCAGATCGTCGCGGGCCACCCCGGTCACGGTGGCGTAGCGCAGACCCATGGTCGCGACCGACTCGCCGACCCGGCGCGGTTCGTCGGTGTCGAGCACGGCCGGCTTACCGGTGTCGATCTGGCAGAAGTCGCACCGGCGAGTGCACTGGTCGCCGCCGATCAGGAAGGTGGCCTCCCGGTCTTCCCAGCACTCGTAGATGTTCGGGCAGCCGGCTTCCTGGCAGACCGTGTGCAGCCCCTCCCGGCGGACCAGCGACCGCAGCGCGGTGTACTCCGGGCCCATGACCGCCCGCGTCTTGATCCACGGCGGCTTCTTCTCGATCGGGGTCTGGCTGTTGCGGACCTCGAGCCGAAGCAGCTTCCTGCCGTCGGGGACGAGGGCGGTCACGCGGGCTCCTTGCTCGGTAGGCGTTGCCCCTAGCTTACGTTGGCGCCGGCGAGCACCTCGTCGAGCGCGGCCTCCACCACCGGCAGTACGTCCGCCGGGCTGATCTGGCGGCCGAGCTCAGCGGTGAGCGAGGTCACGGTGGCGTCGCTGATCCCGCACGGCACGATGCGGTCGAACCAGGAAAGGTCGCAGTCGCAGTTGAGCGCGAAGCCGTGCATGGTCACCCCGCCGCCTACCCGGACTCCGATCGCGGCCACCTTCCGGTCCTGGCCACCGCGCGGACCGTCCGGATCGGCCGGGACCCAGACCCCGCTACGGCCCGGCACCCGGGTCGCCGCGGTCAGCCCGATCGTCGTACAGGCCGCGATCAGCGCGTCCTCGAGCCGGCGAACGTAGTCGACCACCAGCACCGAGTCGGGCAGCTTAACGATCGGATAGCCGACCAGCTGGCCCGGACCGTGCCAGGTGATCTTCCCGCCACGGTCGACATCGACCACCGGAGTGCCGTCGACCGGCCGCTCCCAGGCTTCGGTGCGCCGGCCCGCGGTGTAGACCGGATCATGTTCCAGCAGCAGCACCGTGTCCGGGCACTGATCGGCCACCCGCAAGGCATGCAACCGCCGCTGCTCGTCCCAGGCTTCCTGGTAGGGCAGCCGGCCACACCGGCGCATCTCGAGCTGGCTCACGTAACCCGAGCCTACGTGCCGTTCCGGCTAGTCGCACGGCTGGCCGTTGAACGTGCAGCTCTCCATCTCGGTCACCAGCAGGCTGACCGGGAACGAGACTGACTTCCGCTCGCCCGGATCGAGATCACTACCGGTGAAGTAGTAGCCGCCGTGCCCATCCGAGGTCACCCCCGCGCTCAGCGTGATCGTCACGCCGGAGCCAAAGCTGAAGTGCACGGTGAACGACGGGATCGTCACGGTGCCCACATTCACCACCGAGACAGTGCCGCCGAGCAGCGTCCTGGCGTAGGTCACCTCGGCCTCGGGCTGCGGCGGTGGTGGGGGAGGCGGTGGTGCCGGGGCCGGGGCAGGCGCAGCCGTCCCGCCGCCGTCCGGAGCCGGGCCCGGGTCGGATGCCTGGGTCGGATTGGGCCTGGTTGGTTTCGGTTCGTTCGGCTCCGAGTCGGTCGCCGGTGGCCACCAGGAGTCGGTGATGGGCAGCTCGGCCACGAACGCGGTCGGCCAGTCGCCGGCTGTGGCGACCGCCTCGCTAGGCAGGTTCTCCCCGGTCGGGCCGGGCTCGGTCAGGCCGGGCAGGCCGGGTAGCACGCAGCTCGGGTCGGCCGCGCACTCGTCCGCGATCGCCGGGTCCAGGGCCGCGAACAGCTCAGAGCCGGGGTTGGCGCGGGTGTCCAACCCGATGGTGCCGGCGACGGCGGCCATCACGATGCCCAGGACGATGCCGATCCCGGCTACCCCGGCGGAGATCCCGAGCGCCCGGGCTGCGCCGGCGAATCCGACCGCTACGGCACCCTTGCGGGTTCGGTCGGCCGGCCTCCCGGGTGGGCGGATGCGCTGCGCCTGGCCGCTGCGTGACCCGTCTCTGGCCGGCGGGCCCGGCCGCTGCCCTTGGCTGGGCCGCGGCGGCGGCTGGTTGGGCCGTGGCATCGGCTGCGCTCCGGCGCGCTGCGCCAGCGGAGCACCGCCCCGACGGGGTGGCTGCGGGGGCGGGATCGGCGCAGGCGCGCGGCGGCTCCCCGATGGCGGACGTTGCGGTAACCCTTGACCCGAGTCGGCGGGTACGGGCCGGGAAGGCCGTGGTCGTTGCTTTGGCGCGCGTTGCCCTGACGGCTCACCGTGGCGACCCATGCATCCTCCTTGCCTGGGGTGTGTCCCAGACACCCCCAGCGCCTTCCGGCCTGGCCCTTGACGCATGATCTATATCACTGGGTAATCATTCGGGACGGCTGAGTAATCAAATCCGGCCCCGATTGACTAGGTCCGCATAGTCCGGCGTCGTCCCATCCCGATGTCCTCGATGACTGCCCTGGCTGCGCGCCGGCCGGAGACCATCGCGCCCTGCAGCGAGCTGGTCGCCCGATGATCGCCACAGACGTAGAGCCCGTGCGCGATCCGGACTGGGCGGCGGACGTAGTGCGGCGGCGTCATCGCCGGCAGCGCGGCCGGTATCCGGTAGGTCGACAGGTGGTCCCAGCCGCCTGCGTCGGTGTCGTAGAGGGTGCGCAACTGCCAGCGGATCTCCTTCTCCAGCGTGTCCAGGTCGCCCGGCGGCTTCCCGACCACGGTGGTGCAGACCAGGGCGCGCCGGTCGGGCGAGTAACTGGGCGCGGCCTGGCTGACCACGACACTGGCCACGGCCGGGCTGCTGTCCGCGGCAGACAGGACCACCGTCGGCTCGACCGGCGGCGGCTCGGGGGCGACGTGATACGCGCAGGTGACCGCCTGCATCCGCCGGGTCACCAGCCCGGGCAGCAGCCGGGCCGCGGTTTGCGGATCGGTGGCGACCACCGTGGCCCGCGACCTGACTACCCCCTCGCTGGTCAGCACCCGGCCGATGGCGGCCTCGACGACCGGCACGCCAAGAAAGATCGAATCCGGGTCGAGCGGTGCGGCGAGCTGCTCGGGAATGGCCCGGATCCCCACGCCGGGCAGGCACCAGTGGCCCCGGACGTAGCTGCGCAGGGCCAGATCCATGGCCCGGCTCGAGGTCTCCAGCAGCGGATCCAGCAGTAACAGCGCAAGCAGCGGGCGCAGCAGCCGTGCGACGACCAGGTCGGACAGACCGCGCAGGTGCAGCGCGGTCGCGGCGGACAACTCGGGCACGTCCAGGATCCGGCCGACCGAGGCGGTGCCGAGCCGCTGCAACATGGTGGCCAGGCGGCGGCCGTCACGCGCCGTGCCCAGGTCGGCGGGCAGCGCGGAGAACGCGCGGACCGGATCGTCGGGCGGATCGAGCAGCGGGTAGTTCTGTCCGTCCACGTGCACGATCACGCCGCGGCTGAGCATGTGCGGTTCGAGCGCGGCGAGGTCGAGCCACCGGCGCGGTTCGGGATGTGCGGTGTTGAGAACGTGGAACCCGCGGTCGAGCCGGAAACCGTCGACTACGTCGGTCCATACTCGACCGCCGACATGGTCGGCCGCCTCGATAACGACAACGTCCAACCCGGCCGCGACCAGATGGCGCGCCGCCGTAAGCCCGGCTACACCGGCGCCGACCACTACGACGTCAGCTTGCCGCGGCGGGCTCCCCTGCCCGTCGCTCAACCGCTCTGCCTCCTCGACCTTCTGATCATCGAACGTACTGCCGGATCGGAGTTCCGGCGAGAACCTGCGAACGACTCGGTTTGTACGGTTTGCTTTACCTGTGTCCGACCAAGACTGGCGGCGGGGAGCCGACATCGGCGCACTGCGGGCTGCCGCCACAGCGTCCGTGGCCGCGTCCGGAGATTTATCGACAAGACGACCGCGAGCCGGGGTGCCGGTGCGCTGGCTGATCACCGTCCTGCTACCGGCGCTGCTCCTGGTCGCCCTCGGGGTGGGCCTGCACTGGGCCGGCGTGCCGTCCGGTGGCGCTCCGCCAGTTGCGACCGGGCCAGGCGAGATGGCCTGGGCGGACACCCTGAGCGAGCTCGATGCGCGTCGCTCGCTGGCGTTCGCGGCCGAGGATGCGGCGATGCTGGCCGACGTCTACGCGCCAGATTCGGCAGCGCTGGTCGCCGACTCGCAGCGGTTGGACGAGCTACGGGCGGCCGGCGTGTCCGCGCACGGGCTGCGGTTGACCGTGCTCAGCGCCACCGTGCGGCACACCGGCCCGGGAGAGGTCGTGCTGCAGGTGCGCGACCGGCTCGAGCCGTACGAGCTGCGGGCGGAGACCGGCGACATCGTGGCTAGCAGCACCGGCCGCGGCGAGCGGGAGTGGCTGGTCACGCTGGTGCCGGCCGGCCAGCCGTCGGGCGAGTGGCGGATCGACTCGATCGAACCGGCCAGATCGCAGCCCTCGCCGCCCGGCCGCCCGACTACCTAACCCGGCCACCCAGCTGGCCGACCATCTAGCTGGCCGGTTCTACCCGGCGAACCTCGGCGATCCGGCGTGGGCGGATCGCGCCGAGGTACACCCCGGCCAGCACCAGGACCGCACCTGCGAGGAACCTGCCGGTGATCGGCTCGTCCAGCAGCCAGTTGGCGAGCACGATAGCCGCGACCGGACCGAGCACGAACTCGTAGGAAACCGCGCTCGCGGTCCACCGGTTGAGCAGGAACAGGTAGATCGAGAAGACGCCGACCGTACCGATCAGGATGAGGTAGATCTGCGCGGTCCAGGTCGATGCGCGGCTGGGTAGCTCGAACGACTCGCCGAACAACGGCATCAAGGCCAGCAGCGTGATCGCGCCGACGCCCATCCCGATGGCGTTGCGCTGCACCGGTCGCACTGCCGGCAGCAGCTTCACCAACACCGCACCTTCGGCCGCACAGGCAGACGAGGCGAGGATCGCCAGCAACGAAGGGATCGGCACACCTTGGCTGGCGCCGGCGCTGAACACGACCGCGGTGCCGGCCACCACCAGCGCGGCCCCGGCGAGGCCGTCCCAGCGGAACCGCTCCTGCCCGTGCGCGATCGCGAACAGGAAGGTCAGCAACGGGCCGGTAGCGAGCACGACCGCGGCCGGCCCGGCCGGCGCCTCCTGCAAGCCCCAATAGGCGAACGCGAAGAACCCGCCGATCGACAGCGCGCCGTAGGCGGTCGCCCCGAACAGTGCACGCCCTCGGGGCAGCGGCGATCGGATCACCGCCGCGACGGCCGCGAAGAGCAGGGCCGCAATGATGAACCGTGACGCGCCGGCCCACAGCGGATCGATGTCGCCGGAGCTGCTGACCGACCTGACCGCCACCACGTTCCCGCCGATTCCTAGCACCATCAGCACGAACGCGCCGGCCACCACCTGGTCCGAGACCGCCAAGCCCGCCCTTGGATGCGGCACGGGTCGGACCCTACCGCCTGCCCGCCTGCTACGGCGCCGGGAGGATGAGCGGAAGGCCGAAGGCCGGGAACAGCGAGTGGCCGAAGGTCGTGATCTCCGCGATGGCGCCGTCCCGGATCCGCAGGACGTCGAACTTGAACGCGCGGAACTCGGTGTCACCCGGTCGGCGCAGGTAGCTGGCCGCGGTCGGCATCCGGTTGGCCATCGTGGGCACCAGCCGCCAGTCACCGGCACGCTCCTCGCCGAAGGCGCGCTCGATCAGCGGACGGATGCTGTCGATGCCGCTGAACAGGAACGGGTGCGGCGGCATCGTGATCCGGATGTCGGTGGCAGCCGCGGCCAGCGCAGCCTCAGCGTCGCAGCGCTCGTGCGCGTCGATGAACCGTGCCAGCAGCTCGCGCTCGGCCGCGCTGGCCTGCGGCGCCGTCCAGTCCAGTCGGTGGCTGGGCAGGTGCGCCTGCATCGTGGCCCGGGCTCGCTGCACCGCGCTGTTGGCGGCCGCCACGCTGGTCTGCAGCATCGCGGCGGTCTCCGCCGCCGGCTGGCCGAGCACGTCGCGCAGGATCAGCGCGGCCCGCTGCCGTGCCGGCAGCACCTGCAGCGCGGCCAGGAACGCCAGCTCGATGGTCTCCCGGGCGACCGCGGCTGCCTCCGGCTGGTCGTCGCTGGGTGCGATCTCGTCCAGCAGCCGGTCCGGGTACGGCTGCAGCCACGGCACCTCGGCAAATGAGCGCAGCTTGGTGACCTGCCTGGATCTGCTGCGGATCAGGTCCAGGCAGACGTTGGTGGCGATCCGGTAGAGCCACGCCCGCACCAACGAGTCGCCCTCGAAGCGCTCCCGGTTGAGCCAGGCCCGCAGGAACGTCTCCTGCACGGCGTCCTCGGCCTCGTCGAACGAGGCAAGCATCCGGTAGCAGTGCACGTGCAGCTCACGCCGGTGCCGTTGGGTGAGCGCCTCGAAGGCGGCCTCGTCGGTCAGGGTCACCGCACGGCCCCGCCTTCCGGAACCTCCTGAAGCACCCAGGTGTTGCCGTCCGGATCCTTGAAGTCCGCGAACGAGCCGTAGGGAGCGTGGTTGGGGTCGGGGCCCGGAGTCCACTGCCCGTCGGCCATGTGCCGGATCTCACTGACCTCCACGCCGCGTCCGGTCAGCTCCTGACGAGCGGCCGTGATGTCGGTCACGACCAGGTGCATGCCCTCCAGCGATCCGGGCACCGCCTTGGTGATCCCTACTCCGATGGAGATCGAGCAGGCCGAGCCGGGCGGAGTGAGCTGGACGACCCGGAAGTCCTCGTTGGGACTGAAGTCGACGTCCACCGTGAAGCCCATCCTCTCGGCGTAGAACGCCTTGGCCACGTCGACGTCCGCGACTGGAACGAGCACGAGCTGAAGCTGGTAGTCCATGATCTTCTATCTCCTTCGAGCTTGCGGGTATCTGGTTTCATCGGTGAAACGTTGGCCGCAGCCAAAACTCATCGGTGCATCGATGAATCGGCGACTTGGTCCTGGGAGACCGGGTGCTGAGTCGGATTGGTTCGAGTCGGCTCGGGTCGGCTCGGGTCGGCTCGGGTCGGCTCGGGTCGGCTCGGGTCGGTTCGGGTCGGTTCGGGTGGGTTCGGGTCGGTCAGCCGCGCGGTATGCCGAACGCGGTGAGCGCAGCCCCGCCAATATCCAGCCGGGCCCAGCTGACCGGAACCGCGAACACGGCGACAGCGCTGGTCGGGTAGTCCCGGTCCAGCTCGGCGCGGGCGGCGATGCCGCTGGCAGTGGCGCTACTTCCACCGTCGAGGGCGATCGCGAGTCCGTGCATGGACGGGTTGTGCCCGATAACAGCCACGGTCTGGATGTCGTCCGGCACGTCGCGAACCACGCTGCGCAGCGCGCTGACCGTGTTGTCGTAGATCCGCTCGTCGATCTGGACCGCGGGAGCGGCGTCGAGCTCGGCCGCGGCCAGCTCCCAGGTCTGCCTGGCTCGCCGGGCCGGGGACACCACGGCCAGATCCGGAACGCTGTCGTGCTCGACCAGCCAGCGGCCGATCGCGGCGGCGTCCGCCCGGCCCCGTTTCGCCAGTTCACGCGCGGAGTCGGGCTCCCCCTCGGGCTTCGATTTGGCGTGCCGGATCAGCACCAGCCGTCGCGTCGTCATGGTGCGAGTCTTTCAGGCCGTGCCGGGTGCGGCCCGGCTGAGGTGGTGGTCGGGCCCGCTGATCCAGACGGGTACCGGCGGGCGTGCCCGGGCTCGGTCTGGGTACCAGCCGGGCTATGGCCCCGAGCCGCATGGCCTGCCGGAAGCGCTGGCCGCGGCGCTGGAGTCCGCCGCTAACCAGTGACGCCTCCTAGGTGCCGACCCGATAGTCGGAGATGACGTAGCACGCCTCGTCGTCCATCGCTTCCACGTCGTAGTCGATGGCTATCTCGACCGGGTGGCCGTCGGTCGGATCGGCCGTCATCTCACTCACGTCGGCCGTGGCAGTCCCCTCGCGGTATTCCTCGACCAGCATGGCCAGGGTTGGCACCACCGCGCGCAGCTCCGGATCGCGCACCACGATCTCGGCAGGCTCGTCCAGGGCCCGGACGTCCACGACTCCGTGATCGGCCACGGTGACCCTGAACCGACCGAGCAGAGTGCGCTCACCGCACCGCGAGTCCAGGACGAAGGAGTAGCCCGCCGGCTCCAGCCACAGCCCACTGGTCGGTGGAGGGGCATCGGCCGGGGACGGGTTCGGCGCGGTTCCGAAATCGCCACCGGTCATCCCGTACGAGACAGCGGCCAGCGTGGTCAGCACAACGGCCGCCCCGCCGGCGACCGCGAGCCGGCCGCGACGCCGCTGTCGGCGGCCCTGGGCGATGGCGCCGGGGACTAGGTCGGGGAGCGAATCGAGGCGAGCCACCGCTCGATCCAGCAGCGCGTGCAGTTCGTCTGGCGTGGCCATTCCGGTCCTCCTACGACTCGGCGAGCAACTGGCTGCCGACGTCCCCGAGCTCGGTGCGCAACTTGGCCAGGGCGCGCGAGCACTGGCTCTTGACGTTCCCTTCGCTGCAGCCCACCGCAGCCGCGACCGCCTCGACGCTCTGGTCCTCCCAGTACCGCAGGATGACCATGGCGCGCGGTTTCGGCGGCAGCGTGGCCAGCGCCCGCAGCACCACCATCCGAGCGTCGGCCCGATCGGGCGTCGGCGGTGGATCGACACGTGTGTGCGCCGACCACTCCCGGCGCGTTCGTCGCTGCTGGCGAAGGTAGCTGCGGATGAGCACGGTCCTGGCGTACGCGTCGGGGTTATCCGCCCGCCGGACCCGGGACCAGTGCCGGAACAGCGTGGCGAGGGTGGACTGGGCCAGGTCCTGGGCATCCTCGCGGCGGCCACAGAGCAGTTAGGCGGTGCGGTAGAGCTGCTGCTGCCGAGCCCGGGCGTACTGCTCGAACTCGACACCGCTCTGGCCGTTCTGCGTACCCACCCGATCCCTCTCGTCCGGTCCCACCCAGTTCAGAGCACAGATTGGCGGAATCGGTTGCAATCGCCGTCGGGGACCCGGCAGCCTCGCTTACCCGTGTAGATCGGCGTCGATGGCAGCGCGAACGGTCGGGTGTTTGAACTCGAAGCCGGACTCGAGCAACCGGCCGGGCACGGCACGGATACTGTCCAGCGCGGCCGAGGCCATACCCCTGAGCACGAGCCGCATCGCGAAACCGGGAATCGGCAGCACTGCCGGGCGGTGCAGGGCCGCGCCGAGCGCCCTGGTGACCTCGGCGTTGG
>JAKEEW010000709.1 GCA_022616375.1 Sporichthyaceae bacterium | reverse complement strand
GCGGCGGGCTGTATCGGGTGGTGCCGTAGTCGAGGAGTGCGCCGGTCGCCGGATCGGTGAGCAGTCGCCGCCAGGTGCCATCGGCCGCAATCCGACGCGCGATCGAAGCCGGGATCGGACCGTATCCGGTGAGCTCGGCCGGTTGGTCAGTGATCCCGATCAGGCTGGCATACGGCACCGTGACCTGGATCAGCGGCCGCCGCCGCTGCGAGGTCGCCAGCCGCGGGCCGTCGGGCGATCCGGCCAGCCGACCGGTCGTCAGCGACAGCCGAGCAAGCTCTACAAGCGCATCGACCCGGCGCTGGTCGGTCGTCCGGACGTCACTCAGGTCGGCGGTCGCCATGCCGGCGGCAGCGGAGTCCAACGCGGCTCGAAGCGTGGCCATCCCATCTGCGGGCAGGAATGCGACGACCGATCCCATCCCGCCCGGCTGCGGCTGGTAGTCGATCCGCCGCTGGGTGACAACATCCGCGTGGCGTTGCTCCGCAGCGCGCGGATCAACCGCAAGCACGGCCCGTTCGACTGCGGCGCGATGCCGACCCAGGCTGCGTCCGCCGGCCCGCGGCAGGGTCTCCGCCTCCACCTGCGTGGCCTGGTCGCCGCTCAGGCCGTGCACACCCTCGGCCAGCACCATGGCGCGCCGGTAGTCGATCTGGCCGGACCCGAGTGCGGCAAGCGTCGTCGGCAGCGTCTCGGTCAGCGTTTGCGCGACGATCACGCGATGCTCACCAGTCGACGGGGCTAACCGGAGCCGAGCCGAGAGCTCCATCCCGGCCAGTCGCGCCGGAGCGAGTCTGGAACCGTCGAACACGGCTCGCCGGGCCAACTCCGCACAAGCGGCGACCTGCACGGCCGCAGCCCACGAGGTCAGCCGTTCGGTGGCGGCGATTATCTCGACGAGGTCGAAGTCGTCGACCTCCGCCGGACGAACCGCGGCGAGCGTTGTGGCCAGCTCGGGCCCCGGTGGGATCCCGGCCAGTCCCGACAGGTCAGGTCGAAGCGCTTGCATCGCTGCACCCCCGTGTGCACGACTACCGAACGTTTGTTCGACTAGCACAAGGTACCGCAGCCGACCGACAGAATCCTGGTCGCAGCGCCGAGCTGTGGATAACGCGGCCTAGCGGGTCCGCGGGCGGGGCTTGAGCGGTGTGGCTGGCATCGGGGGAGCGGGCAGCCGGTCGCCGGCATACCCGTGCACGGCGCCGAACCGCTCCGACTCGGCTATCCATTCGGTGCGCATCCGCACGATCTCGTCGTGGCTACGTCCGACGAAGTTCCACCACATGATGATCTGCTCGTCGAACGGCTCGCCGCCGAGCAGCAGGACTTGGGCGGCCGGACCCACCGGACCGGCCGGACTGGCGGGCGGATCGCCCACGGCCCGGAGCGCCAGCGCGGTCCGACCGGTGCCCAGGTAGAGCAGCGGGCCGGGTTCGAGGGTCAGCTCGGCCACCTCGACCGCGCCGGTGAGCGCCAGCGCGGCGTACTCGAAGTCGGCCCGCAGCGGCAGCTCGACGACACCCGCCGAGCGCAGCGTAACCTCGGCGGCGACCAGGGGACTGTAGGTCCGGGCCGGCGACTCCGCGTCGCCGAGTGAGCCCATGATCACGGTAACCGAGCCGCCACCAGCCGAACCGCCACCAGCCGAACCGCCATCAGCCGGGCCACCGGGAGACCCGCCGAGCCGAAGCACCGGCAGATCCGGGTGATGCACGAAGGCCGGGCCGACCGCACGACTGGCATCAGGTAGCGCGACCCACAGCTGGACCCCATGCAGGATCGGACCGGCAGCCGGCGGCGACTCCTCGGAGTGCGAGATCCCATCGCCGGCGGTCATCAGGTTGAGCTGGCCGGGCCGGATCAGCTGTTCGTGGCCGAGGCTGTCCCGGTGCAGGACGTCGCCCTCGACCAGCCAGCTCACCGTTTGCAATCCGGTGTGCGGATGCGGCGGTACCCGCATCCCTGGCGTCCCGGTGATGTCCTCCGGGCCGTAGTGGTCGAGGAAGCACCACGCGCCGACCATCCGGCGGTCCCGGTGCGGCAGGGTACGGGTGACCACGGTGTTGCGCGGTCCGAGCTGCACCTCGCGGCCGGTCAGCAGCTCGCGTGCCGGCGCCAGCGCGATGCCGGCCGTGCCGCCGCACACCGCTTCCTTGGGCAGCCGCTCGAGATTGCTCACGCGTTTCTCCTATGTCAAGCGGCGGCCGGGATGGCGCTGCTTGAGGTTGGTTGTAGCTGGTTGTAGACGATGCGGGCGAGGCGGCGTTTGAGGGCTCGCAGGGCCTCCATGGGTGTGTCTCCGTCGCTGCGTCTGCGCCGGTAGTAGTCCTGTCTGGGTCCGGGTAGTCGGATCTGGGTGACGGCGATGCGGTGCAAGGCGACGTCGAGTTGCCGGTTGCCACCGCGGGCCAGCCGGTGCCGGTCGGTCTTACCGGAGGAGGCCGGGATCGGGGCCACGCCGGCGTGCATCGCGAAGCAGGCCTCGGACCGGAATCGGGTCACGTTCGCGGTCTCACCGATAATCTTCGCTGCGGTCAGCGCACCGCAGCCGGACACCGCACGCAGCATTGCCGCGGCCAGTGCCGTCCGCTTGGTGAGCTGTCCTTCGATCGCGTTGGCCCGCCGGGTCAACGCCGTGATGTCGGCGATCAGCTCGCGGCAGATCTGCATCTGAACGGTGTCGGGTTTGTCGGCCAGCCAGACCGCCACTCGGTCCAACACCACATACCGATCGAGGCTGCGCTCGGCTAGGTCGAGCTCGGGATCGAGGTCGTGCAAGTGCCAACGCAACCGGTTGATCACCTGGGTGCGGGTGTTGACCAGGTCCTCGCGGTGGTCGACCAGCGGCTTGACCTCCCGCGATGCCGCGTCATGCGCCGCCACCGGAAGATCAGGTTCACGCAGCGCGGCCCGGGCGATCGCCAACGCGTCGATCGGGTCGGACTTGCCCCGAGTTCGCGCCGAACGACGCACCCCGGCCATCAGCTTCGGTGGCACCCGCACCACCCGCTCCCCGGCCGCCAGCAGCGCCCGCTCCAACCGCCCGGACACATGCCGACAATCCTCCACCGCCCACAACCGGTCGGCCCGCGGCCAGCCCCGCCGCGCCCACAAGATCAGCTGCTCATGCCCGGCGTCGGTGGCTCGCACCGTCCGCTCCGCCAGCACCCGGCCACACTCATCGGCGGCCACCGTCGTATGCGTCCCCTTATGGACGTCGATCCCCAGCACCACCACCATGGTGGAGTCTCCCCTTCACTCGGAGGGACGGCTGGGCCGGCCGGCGGACACACCTCAGTGGGGGCGATGCCACGCTCCTATCAAGTCACGCCGGCCGGCCCCAACCCACCAGACGCCGGCACAACGCATGATCGCCAACCCGAAAGCGGCACACACTGTACGAGCCAGGCACCCGATGGTCAGGACCCAACCACCGCAACCGCGGCAACGTCACCCTGACACTGAAGCCACTGTAGTGACCATCGCGCCGGCCGAGGATGATCGTTGATCTTGCTCCACCCCGGGTCCGGTCCGGGAATAGTCCCGCGGGTACGGTGCTTGCAGCGAGCGAGAACCAGCTCGTCCAGGAGGTCTTGATGCCCGCGGTTACCGTTCCGTCGACGCTTAGGCTGCCCCGGTTGCCGCAGACCGACCCAGTCGCCGACCAGGACCGGCCGGTGATCTCGATCACTACCGCGCCGACCGGGCTGGAGGGCGAGGGCTTCCCGGTCCGCCGCGCGTTCCACGGCGTCGATCTCCGCGCCCTCGACCCGTTCGTCCACATGGATCAGATGGGCGAGGTCGACTACGGCCCGGGCGAGCCCAAGGGCACTCCGTGGCATCCGCACCGCGGGTTCGAGACCGTGACGTACATGATCGACGGCGAGTTCCGGCACGAGGACTCCAACGGCGGCGGTGGCCTGATCACCAATGGCGACACCCAGTGGATGACCGCCGGCGCCGGCATTCTGCACATCGAGACCCCGCCCGAGCATCTGGTCCGCAGCGGTGGGCTGTTCCACGGCTTCCAGCTGTGGGTGAACCTGCCGAGCACGCTCAAGTTCGCCCCGCCCCGCTACCAGGACATCCGGGCCGGCCGGGTCGCGCTGCTGTCCTCGCCCGACGGTGGCGCGCTGCTGCGAGTGATCGCCGGCGAGGTCGCCGGGCACGCCGGGCCGGGGACCACTCACACTCCGATCACGCTGGTGCACGCGACACTGTCCGCCGGCGCTTCGCTGACCCTGCCGTGGCAACCGGACTTCAACGCGCTGGTGTACGTGATGAACGGGCACGGCACGGTCGGGCCGGACCGGCGCCCGATCCGGATGGGCCAGCTGGCCGTCTACGACTCCGGTGACACGATCACCGTGGCGGCCCATGCGTCCCAGGAGAGCCGCAGCCCGAGCCTGGACGTGCTCATCCTCGGTGGCGCACCGATCCGGGAACCCGTGGTGGCCTACGGACCGTTTGTCATGAACACCCGCGCCGAGCTGGTCCAGGCGTTCGAGGACTACCAGGCCGGGCGGCTCGGGTCGATCCCGGCCGCGCACGCCGACGTCCGAATCGACACCATCGACCAGGAGCAATCATGAGTGCCGACGCCCAGGTCCAGGACATTCGGGTGCTGGACAATCCGGAGCGGTCCAGGTTCGAGATCCTGTTAGCGGGTTCGGTCGCCGGGTTCGCCTCCTACCGGCTGCGCGACGGCGCGATCGTGTTCCGGCACACCGAGGTCGACCCGCGGTTCGAAGGGCACGGCCTGGGTAGCCGGCTGGCCGCGGCCGCGCTGGACAACGCACGGCAGCGCAACCTGGCCGTGGTGCCGAACTGCCCGTTCATCGCCGCCTACATCGCAGAGCACCCGAAGTACGCCGACCTGGTCCAGGGCGGTCACACCCAACCGCGAGGGAATCACTGATGGCAACCGCATCGAGCCGGCGCCGGGCCGGGTTAGTGGCGTTGTGGCGGGTCTGGCAAACCACCCGGAAGGCGGGCAGCCCCGGACTTGGCGTGCTCCTGCCGGCCGTGCCGCGGCTGGTTTCCGCCCGGCTGCGCGGCGCGTACCGGGATCTGCCGCTGGCCAGACTGGCCGGGATGGCGCTGGCGGCGGCTTACATCCTGTCTCCGATCGACCTGCTGCCCGAGATACCACTCGCGGTGTTCGGCCTGATCGACGACGCCGTGGTCGCGGTCTGGTTGGCCGGTGCGCTGATGGAGGAGACGCTGCGGTTCGTGCAGTGGGAGCGAGCCCGCACGCTCGCCTAGATCTGGCGCTCGACTAG
>JAKEEW010000107.1 GCA_022616375.1 Sporichthyaceae bacterium | reverse complement strand
ATCCCGACGCAACCGCACATACCCCTTCGCCACCCACCAAGAATCAACCACGATCAACACTCAAAGATCACGCCACGCCGGACCGATTCTGCGACAGGCTCAATAACGGTGACCGGGCTCCCTGATCATGCGGCGGCCGCTTCGATCCTGGCGAGGTCTTCGGGCGGTATCCCGGCCCGGGCACACCCGGACAGCGTCAGCTCGATCTGCCGGTCCAGCGCGGCGATGACCTCGCTGCGCTGCCCGGCGGTCTGGCAGCCGTCGCGCAGCATCCGCAGCGTGCGCACCAGCGCCAGGACGACGTGCGGATGCCCGGCGGCGTAGAGCCGGAGCTGGTCGAACGCGTGTGAGACGTACTCGACGTGGTCCAGGTCGTACGGCGTGAGCAGGATCCGCCCGGCCGGATCCCGGGTCGATTGCGCGGGCAGTTCGGCCAGTAGCAGCGGGCGCATGACGGAGCCGAGCCGCAGCACGACCTCGGTCGCCGTGGTCGGATCGTTGACGGCCGGCGAGAGTGCCCGCAACGCCACGTCGTTGAGCTGCCGCAGACCGAAGTCGATGTCCTGCTGCATGGTCCGGGCCGGCCCCACGATCACCGCGTCGTCGATGGTCCGCGCGACCCGGTCCGGATTGGGCGGGCTTGGCCAGACCGTCACCAGCGGAGTGCCGCGCACCAGGAATGCGCCGACCCGGGTCTCCAGCCGGACCACGCTGCCCGGTGGTGTCGACGCGATCACCGCGCGCCGGCTGATCTGCTGCACCCAGCCGTCCTCCGGTGCCGGCATCACCAGCGGGTTGCCGATCGCGGCGAGGTCCGGCGACGGCACCGGATCACCGAGCCGCATGCCGACGCGGCCACCGTACGGCAGCTCGTCGATGAGCGAGAGCGTCTCCCTGGCGACCCTGGCGATGATCCGGCCCACGTACTGCTGCCGGCTGATCCGGTCCAGGTAGACCACGATCGCGACTACTGACGCCAGCGCGAGCAGCAACGCGACCAGCACGGTCAGGGCCGGCGCGCGGTCCGCCTCCGGGGTCCAGCCGGGCCAGTGCGAGCACGCAGAACGCGAACGTGGACAGCAGCAGCCCGACCAGCACCTGACCGTACCGATCCCGCCAGAACCCGCGCAGTACCCGAGGCGAGAACTGCCCGCTCGCGAGCTGAAGCGAGACCACGAGCAGCGAGAAGACCACGCCCGCGGTGGTGATGGTGGCACCCGCGATCGTGCCGAGCAGCGTGCTTGCCGTGCTGGGCGCGAACGTGATCGTGATCGGCAGCTCGGTGCCGGCGGTGGCGTCGACGTCGGCCAGGATCAGCGCCAGGATCACCGACCCGAGCACCATGAGCGCTGGCAGGAACAGCAGGCTCTCCCGAGCCCGGTCCCGCCAGGCGCGCCGGCGCAACCGCCGGACGTGCCGGGCTACCTCGTGATCGGCGTTGTTGTCCACGACGGCACGGTAGCGGGTGGCCGGATGGTCGCCGGTACTCTCAGGCCCCATGGTCCACACGCTGCCGTGGCCGCCGGGGTCGGCGACCGGGATCGGCTCGCTGCCCGGCACCGATCCCACCGAGGCGGTGCGGATCGTGTTTGGCGAGCTCTCCGAGTTCCCACATCTGCCCGAGCTTCCGGCCCGGGGACCCGGCGCGGAGCTGGTCGGCCGGGGCGCGGCCCTGCTGGTGGACTTTCCGGTCGAGCTGACCTCGACCGGCTGGGCAGTCACCGGGCGGCCCGGGCGGGACATCCGCCGATCCCGTTCCTACCTGGCCGATGACCTCGATCTGCTGGAAGAGCACGGGATCGGGCGGCAGGGACCGGTCAAGATCCAGGCGGCCGGACCCTGGACGCTGGCCGCGTCGATCGAGCTGCGCAACGGCGAGAAGCTGCTGGCCGACTCCGGCGCGTACGACGACCTGGTCGCCTCGCTGGCCGAGGGTCTTGCCGGACACGTCGCCGAGGTGCAGGGCCGACTGCCCGAGGCGACGGTCGTGGTGCAGCTGGACGAGCCGAGCCTGCCCGCGGTGCTGGCCGGCACCGTGCCCAGCGCCAGCCACCTGCGGATGCTTCCGGCCGTGCAACCGGCAGACGCGGTCATCGCGTTGGGTGCAGTGCGGGCGGCGATGCCGGCACCGGCCACGGTCGTCGCGCATTGCTGCGCGCCCGGTGCTCCGGTCGGGCTACTCCATCGGGCCGCGATGGACGCGATCGCGTTCGATTTCGGCCTGTTGCCCAGCATGAGCGAGGACGAGATGGGCGCTGCGATCGAGGCGGGGCTCGGGGTGTTCGCCGGGATCGTGTCGGCGGTGGACGGCGACCTGTCGGCTCTGGCCGATACGGTCGACCCGGTACGACAGTGGTGGCGGCGGCTCGGGTTCGCGCCGGAGCGGCTTGCCGAGCAGGTGGTGGTCACCCCGGCCTGTGGCCTGGCGGGGGCCAGCCCGGGCTACGCGCGCCGGGCGATGACCCACTGCCGGGAAGCTGCGCGGGTGCTGCTCGAAGCGCCAGAGGGCTGAGACGGGCGAGGAGGAGTCGGGCGGTGGCCGAGCGAAGCGTGGACGGGGTGCCGGCGAAAGCGCGGGAGCGTCATGCCGTGCTCGCCGAGGAGATCACTGCGCACCTGTATCGCTACCACGTGCTCGACCGGCCGACCATCAGCGACGCCGAGTACGACGTGCTCATCCGGGAGCTGAACGAGCTCGAGGACCGCTACCCGAGCCTGCGCACGCCGGACTCGCCGACCCAGGGCGTGGGCTTCACCTTCTCTACCGATTTCGCCCCGGTCGAGCATCTCGAGCGGATGATGAGCCTGGACAACGCGTTCACCGACGCCGATCTGGACGCCTGGGCGCTGCGGATCGAGCGCGAGGTCGGCACCGTCTCGGACTACCTGTGCGAGCTGAAGGTGGACGGGCTCGCGGTGGCGCTGGTCTACCGGGACGGCAAGCTGGTCCGCGGCGCCACCCGCGGCGACGGCCGGACCGGCGAGGACGTCACCCCCAACCTGCGCACCATCGAGCAGGTGCCCGATCGGTTGCGCTCCGGGCCGGGCCGCCAGATTCCCGAGCTGGTCGAGGTGCGCGGCGAGGTGTACTTCCCAGTCGCCGGATTCGAGCAGCTCAATGAGGAGCTGGTCGCCGCCGGGAAGGCGCCGTTCGCCAACCCGCGCAACACCGCGGCCGGCTCGCTGCGGCAAAAGGATCCGCGGGTGACCGCAAGCCGCCCGCTCAAGCTGGTCGTGCACGGCATCGGCGCGCACACCGGGTTCGACGTCGACCGGCAGTCCCAGTCCTACGAGCTGCTTGCCAGCTGGGGGCTGCCAACCGCGACGACGGTGCGGGTGGCGCCCGATCTCGCCGGGGTGCGGGACTACGTGCGCCACTACGGCGAGCACCGGCACTCGGTCGAGCACGAGATCGACGGGGTCGTGGTCAAGGTCGACCAGGTCAGCCTGCAGCGCCGGCTCGGCTCGACGTCCCGGGCGCCACGCTGGGCGATCGCGTTCAAGTACCCGCCCGAAGAGGTCAACACGAGGCTGCTGGATATCCGGGTCAACGTCGGCCGGACCGGGCGGGTGACCCCGTTCGGGGTGATGGAGCCGGTCAAGGTGTCCGGGTCCACGGTCGAGATGGCCACCCTGCACAACGCGAACGAGGTGCGCCGTAAGGGCGTGCTGATCGGCGACACCGTGGTGCTGCGCAAGGCCGGCGACGTGATCCCGGAGATCGTCGGGCCGGTGGTCGACCTGCGAGACGGCTCCGAGCGCGAGTTCGTGATGCCCACGCACTGTCCGGAGTGCGGGTCCGAGCTGGGGCCGGAGAAGGAGAACGACGTCGATATCCGGTGCCCGAACGCGCGCTCCTGCCCGGCGCAGCTGCGTGAACGGGTGTTCCATCTGGCCGGCCGGGGAGCGTTCGATATCGAGGTATTGGGCTACCAAGCCGCGGTGGCACTGCTCGACTCCAGGCTTCTGGTGGACGAGGGCGACCTGTTCGGGCTGACCAAGGAGCAGCTGACGACCGCGCCGTTCTTCACCACCAAAGGCGGCGCGCTGTCGGCCAATGCCGCCAAGCTGCTGGACAACCTGGAGCAGGCCAAGCAACGGCCCTTGTGGCGGGTGTTGGTCGGGCTGTCGATCCGGCATGTCGGGCCAACCGCGGCCCAGGCACTGGCCAGGGAGTTCGGTTCGGTGGATCGGATCGTGGCGGCATCGGAGGCGGAGCTGGCCGCCGCCGACGGGGTCGGGCCGACCATCGCTACCTCGATCAAGGAATGGTTCGCGGTCGACTGGCACCGGGAGATCGTCGAGAAGTGGCGGACCGCCGGGGTGCGACTGGCCGAAGAGATCGTCGACACCGGACCACGGCCGTTGGAGGGGCTGACCCTGGTTGTGACTGGTTCGCTGGACAGGTTCTCCCGCGACCAGGTCACCGCCGAGGTGCAGCAGCGGGGCGGGAAGGTGACCGGCTCGGTGTCGAAGAAGACCGACTTCGTCGTGGTGGGGGACAGTCCGGGCTCGAAGTACGACAAGGCGGTCCAGCTCGACGTGCCGATCCTGGACGAGGACGGGTTCGAGACGCTGCTCGCCGACGGCCCGGAGGCGGCCCGGGCCAAGCGCAAGACGGCTGACTAGCCGCGTAGGTGTGACTAACCGTCGCAGATCTGTTCGAGCTCGCCGGCGGCCGTGCGGTCCATGCCGCTACGGAACTTGGCGACCGGGTCCGGTGACTCGGCCAGCGCGCTGAACTGCACGGCCACGCTGTCCAGGGCGTTGGCCAGCGCGCCGTTGGTGGCCCGAATCGCCTGGTCGTGCAGATCCCGGCTCAGGTCGGCCATGTCGTCGGTGAACCGTTTGACCACCTCGGCCGACGGGTTGTCGGCCAGCTCCGGATCCACGAACATCGCCGCCGCGAGCAGTAGGCCGGCGGCCTCGGCACACACGCTCTCGGTGTTGTCGGCCGGCGATCCGCTCGGCTGGGACGCCGCCGGCGCCGGTGGCACAGCGGACTCGGCGCAGCCGCTCAGCATGGTCGCGATCGCCGTCGCGGCGATGGCTGACGAGGCAATGTGGCGTAGCACCGTGACTCCTGGTCGATAGGTCGTGCGCGGTTCGTCACGACTGCCGGGTTGCGGGTGATCGGTCCGCAGCTCGGGTGGTCGGGGGAATCTCGCGCGCGGCAAGGCGATCGCAGCGCCTAGGATGGCGGAGTTCCCCCCACCCGCGCGAGGAGCAGGTACACCCATGGCGTCAATCACCCGTGACGAGGTGGCCCATCTGGCCCGACTCGCCCGGCTCGACCTGGCCGAAGCTGAGCTCGATCACCTCGCGACCCAGCTCGACGTCATCATCGGTGCGGTAGCCCGGGTGAGTGAGGTTGCCGCCCAGGACATCCCGCCGACCTCCCACTCGGTCCCGCTGACCAACGTGCTCCGGGAGGACGTCACCACCCCCGGGTTTACCCCGCAGCAGGCACTCGCCGGTGCGCCGGCGGCCGAGGACGACCGGTTCCGGGTGCCGCGCATCCTGGACGAGGAGTAGCGGTGACCGAGCTGACCAGATTGTCCGCGGTCCAGACCGCGGCCGCGATCGCCGGTGGCGAGGTGTCGGCCGTCGAGGTGACCCGCGCGCATCTCGACCGGATCGCCGCGGTGGACGACAAGCTGCACGCGTTCCTGCACGTCGACACCGAAGGGGCGATGACCGCGGCCCGGTCGGTGGACGAGGCGCGCGCGGCCGGTGACCCGCTCGGTCCGCTGGCCGGCGTGCCGCTCGCGCTCAAGGACGTGTTCACCCAGCAGAACGTGCCCACGACCTGCGGGTCGAAGATCCTCGAGGGCTGGCGGCCGCCCTACGACGCGACCGTGGTCCGCCGGCTCCGCGCGGCCAGCGTCGTGATCCTCGGCAAGACCAACATGGACGAGTTCGCGATGGGCTCGTCCACCGAGAACTCGGCCTTCGGCCCGACCCGCAACCCGTGGGATCTCGAGCGGGTGCCAGGCGGTTCGTCCGGTGGCTCGTCTGCTTCGGTGGCCAGCTATCTGGCCCCGCTGGCGATCGGCACCGATACCGGGGGCTCGATCCGCCAGCCGGCGGCGGTGACCGGCATCGTCGGGGTCAAGCCGACCTATGGCGGGGTGTCGCGGTACGGCCTGATCGCGTTCTCATCCTCGCTGGACCAGGCCGGTCCGCTGGCCCGTACCGTGCTCGATGCCGCGCTGCTGCACGAGGCGATCGCCGGGCACGACCCGCTGGACTCCACCTCGATCGACACCCCGGTTCCACCGGTGGTGGCTGCAGCCCGGCAGGCCGATGTCCGCGGGATGCGGGTCGGCGTGGTCAAGGAGTTCGGCGGCGAGGGGTATCAGCCGGGCGTCGAGGCGCGGTTCCTGGACGCGGTGAACCGGCTTGCCGAGCTCGGGGCCGAGATCGTCGAGGTGTCCTGCCCGTCGTTCGGATACGCGCTGCCGGCCTACTACCTCATCGCGCCCAGCGAGTGCTCGTCCAACCTGGCCCGGTTCGATGGCATGCGCTACGGGCTGCGGGTCGGCGACGACGGCACCGCGAGCGTCGCGGAGGTCATGGCTCGCACCCGGGCGGCCGGGTTCGGGGCCGAGGTCAAGCGCCGGATCATGCTTGGCACCTACGCGCTGTCGTCCGGCTACTACGACGCCTACTACGGCCAGGCCCAGAAGGTGCGCACGCTGATCAGCCGGGACTTCGACGCCGCGTTCGGGACCGTCGACGTGCTGGTCTCGCCGACCACGCCGACCAGTGCGTTCAAGATCGGCGAACGGGCCGACGACCCGATGGCGATGTACCTGGCCGACCTGTGCACGATCCCGTCGAACCTGGCCGGTAATGCCGCGCTGTCGGTGCCGTGCGGGCTCGCCGACGAGGACGGGCTGCCGGTTGGCCTGCAGGTCATGGCGCCGACGCTGGCCGACGACCGGGTCTACCGGGTCGGTGCGGCGATCGAGGCCGACTACCGGGACCGGCATGGGCATCTGCTGATCGAGGAGGCTCCGGCGCTGTGAGCAGTGTGCTGACCGAAACCGCTGGCGTCCTGCCCTACGACCAGGCGCTTGAAGCGTTCGAGCCGGTGATCGGGCTCGAGGTGCACGTCGAGCTCGGGACCAACTCGAAGATGTTCTGCGGCTGCCCGACCATGTTCGGTGCGCCGCCGAACACCCAGGTGTGCCCAACCTGCCTCGGGCTACCCGGGTCGCTGCCGGTGGCCAACCAGGCGGCGATCGAGGCGACGATCCGGATCGGGCTCGCGCTGAACTGCGAGATCGCGTCGTGGTGCCGGTTCGCCCGGAAGAACTACTTCTATCCGGACATGCCGAAGAACTACCAGATCTCCCAGTACGACGAGCCGCTGTGCACCGAGGGCTGGCTCGACGTCGATGTCGACGGCCCGGATGGGATGCAGACCGTCCGGATCGGGATCGAGCGGGTGCACCTCGAGGAGGACACCGGCAAGACGCTGCACGTCGGCGGTGCGACCGGGCGGATCCACGGGGCGGACTACTCACTGGTCGACTACAACCGGGCCGGGATCCCGCTGGTCGAGATCGTGACCAAGCCGGTGACCGGCACCGACCGACTGGCACCCGAGGTGGCGAAGGCCTACGTGACCGAGCTGCGCGAGCTGTGCCGGGCGCTTGGCGTCTCGGATGTACGGATGGAACAGGGCTCGCTGCGTTGCGACGCCAACCTGTCGCTGGCTCCGCGCGGCGCCACCGAGTGGGGCACCAGGACCGAGACGAAGAACGTCAACTCGCTGCGCTCGGTCGAGCGAGCGGTGCGCTACGAGATCGAGCGGCAGGCCGCGGTGCTGTCCGGCGGTGGCCGGGTGATCCAGGAGACCCGGCACTGGCACGAGGACACCGGGGTGACGACCGCCGGACGGAGCAAGGAAGAGGCACAGGACTACCGCTACTTCCCCGACCCCGACCTGGTGCCGCTGGCTCCGGCCGCGGACTGGGTCGAGGCGTTGCGGGCGTCCCTGCCCGAGCTCCCCACCGCGCAGCGCAAGCGGCTGCAGGCAGCCTGGGGGCTGACCAACCTGGACATGGACGCGCTGGTCAATGCCGGCGGGCTGGGCCTGGTCGCGGCCACCGTCGCGGCCGGCGCACCGGCCAGCGAGGCGCGCAAGTGGTGGCTCGGCGAGCTGGCCAGGCGGGCGAACGAGGACGGGGTCGAGCTGGCCGGGCTGCCGATCACGCCGAAGCAGGTGGCCCGGGTGGTCGTGCTGGTCGAGGCCGGTACGGTCAACGACAAGCTGGCCCGATCCGTGATCGAGGGCGTGCTCGCCGGTGAGGGATCGCCGGACGAGGTAGTAGCGGCGCGCGGTCTGGTCGTGGTGTCGGACGACGCGGCGCTGGGTGCCGCCATCGACGAGGCGATCGCGGCCAACCCCGAGATCGCGGACAAGATCCGGGCCGGCAAGGTTGCCGCGGCCGGGGCACTGGTCGGAGCGGTGATGAAGGCGACCCGCGGGCAGGCTGATGCGGCTCGGGTCCGCGAGCTCATCCTGGAGCGGTTGGCCGGCTCGTAGCCGATTTCGCCCACCTTGTGGCGTAGTTCCGGCGGTGCACGTCGAGCTGACCCAGACCACGGAGATTGCGGTCGAGCTCGATCCGGCCGCCGCGATCACGGCGACGGTGATCGAACGGGATACCCAAGTCCCCAACGTCTTCGCCTGCGTGATGGCCTTGCCGCTGCGAGTCGGCGGGATCGGCCAGAACGACTGCACCCATCGCACCGACAATGACGGCAACGTCCTGATCGGCGAGCTCGAGCCGGGCACCTACACCCTGCTGGTCGTTCCGAACTTCGGCTACGGCATGCAGTGGGTAGGCGAGTCCGGCGGCACCGGCAGCCAGTACGACGCCGTGCGGCTAGACCTGGTGAACGGCCAATCGGTCGCGATGGGGCAGATCGAGGTAGACCCGGCCGTCACCATCACCGGCCACATTCGCGACGCGAAGACCAACCAGATCGCGTTCGCCTGTGGCTCGGTCCTTCCGGTCTCCGGCTCGTCATTCAACCCTGCCCTCGGCGGGATTGGCTGCTCCGGGACCGCCGCCGACGGTCTCGGCTACGAGATCACCGATGTGGGGCCGTATGACTGGCCGGTGGAGTTCGTCGACACCTCGAACGGTGCTCCGTACGCCTGGGTATGGTCCGGCGGCGCGGCCGATCGACTCGCCGCCGATCTGATCCCGGCTCGGGAAGGTCAGCCGGGGATCGCGGATATCCGGCTCAAGCCCGGCGGTCGGCTGATGGGTACGGTACGGGACGAGACCGGCGCGTCATACGACGACTTCGTCGACATTCATCCGTTCAACACCCGCACCGGGGACTACGCGGGCCAGGTCGGGTCCGGAGTCTTCGGGTCCTACGAGATGCCGTTCACGCTGACCAGCCAGGACGTGAAGCTGCAGCTCCTGACCGTCGGACGGCCGGTTTCCTGGTATGACTTCGAGTCGTCGTTCGAGACCGCGGACGTGGTGAGGTGAAGATCGGAAAGACCCGCACGCTCAACCTGACCGTGCCCGCCGCGGTCTAGGGCTCTCCGAGATCGGCTAGGCGCCGGTGGATATCCCGCCCCGGCGCCTGGCCGGCCCGGTTTCTGTCAGTGCCGGCGGCTAGCGTCGGCGGTATGGATGTTGTCGACATGTCGCCAGTCAACCCGCCGCCGCAGCGAGGCTTACGCGGCTGGTGGGGCGGCATCTCGCACGATCTGCCACGGCCGTTCTGGGTGTTGATGGCCGGCTCGTTCGTCAATCGGATCGGTTACCTTGTCGAGCCGTTCCTCGCGCTCTATCTGGTCGGGCCGCGTGGGTTGACCCCCTCGACGGCCGGGGTGCTGATCGCCTGCTTCGGCGCCGGATCGTTCGCTTCCCAGCCGCTGGGCGGTTACCTGGCCGATCGGATCGGGCGCCGGGCCACGCTGGTCGCGGGCATGGTCGGCTCGGCGGTCAGCTTCATGCTGCTGGCCGCGGTGCGCGACCTGTGGCTGATCGGGGCCGCCGCGCTGCTGTCCGGCCTGGCCATCGACATCTACCGCCCAGCGGTCTCCGCTCTGGTCGCCGACATGGTCCGGCCCGAGCACCGGGCCCGTGCGTTCGCACTGCTCTACTGGGCCATCAACCTCGGCGTCGCGGTGGCCGGGATCACCGGCGGCTTCCTCGCCGCGCGCTCGTTCTGGCTGCTGTTCCTGGTCGACGCGCTCACCTGTCTCGGGTTTGCCGCGCTGATCGCGCGGCTCGTGCCGGAGACCAGACCGGAGCGCGCTCCAGGTGCCAGCACCGGCTACGGTCCCGCGCTGCACGACTGGCTGCTGCTCGGGATCGCCGCGAGCACGCTGCTCGGCGCCATCGTCTATCTGCAGAGCTTCATCACGTTGCCGATCGCGGTGCAGGCCGACGGCCTCGGTCCTGAGGCATATGGGCTGATCTACGCGGTCAACCCGATCGTGGTCATCTTGTCTCAGATCGTCGTATTGCGGATCATCGACCGGATCACCGGCGTATGGGTGCTCGCCGTCTCGCTGGTGGTGATGGGCATCGGGTTCTGGCTGACCGCGTTCGCGTCGTCCATCCCGTTCTTCGCGCTCACCGTGGTGGTGTGGACGATCGGCGAGGTCGGCTTCAACGCGATCGGTCCGGCGCTGGTGGCCGACATCGCGCCGGCCGAGATGCGCGGGCGATACAACGGCGTGATCGGTTCGTCGTACGGTGCGGCCGCATTCCTGGCGCCGTTGGTCGGCACCCACCTGCTCGACGCGTACGGCGAGGGTGTGCTGTGGGCGAGCTGTCTAATAGCCAGTGTGGCCGCCGCCGCGATGATCGTCGCCATGGTGCCGGCGATCGCGCACCGCCGGGCCGTCAATGCCGCGGTGCCTGCCGGCTGACCGGGTCAGGCCAAGTCGGAACGGTTGGCGGCCAGCGTTGCCAGCAGTTCCCGTTGGGTCTCGTCGGCGTCGTTGCCGGCCACGCCGCGTCTGATCCGCTCGCGCAGGAACGCCAGCTCGGTTGCGGTGTGCTGGAAGCGGCGGACCGCGGCTCGCCCTGGCGAGCCGCGGTGCCGGCGTGCCCACACCTCCGCATAGCGGCGCCCCGACAGCGAAGACAGCGCGGCGGCCTCGGCCGGGCTGAACCAGCCGGCGGCCGTGTACGCCGGCAGGTTGCGGGCCACGATCCGGCCTTCCCGCCGGCGTGCCCACAGCGCCAGCGCGACCAGCGCCGCGAACACCGGCACCATGATCACGAAGTAGGCGAGCAGGAATCCGGTGAACCCGCTCACCGCCGCTCCGTTCCACACCGCGTGCAGCAGCACGGCGACCAGGTATCCGGTCAGCGGCGCGACGACCCAGACCCAACGGCGGCTCGAGGTCGCGGCGATCCCGATGCCGATCCCGGTGGCCGCGGTGAACAGCGGATGCGCGAACGGCGCGGCGATTCCGCGCACGATGAACACCACGCTGGTCGTGGTCAGCGCACCGGTCGCCCCCTGCTGCTCGAGGCTTTCCACGTAGGCGCGGCCGAAATACAGGATGTTCTCCATGAAGGCGAAGCCGAGCCCGACCAGGCCGGCGAACACGATCCCGTCCACGATGCCGTCGAACTCCCGGCGCCGGACCAGCAGGATCAGCAGGATCGCGACACCCTTGGCCGCTTCCTCGACCCACGGCGCGACGAACACCGCGCTGACATCGAGGCCGTCATCCCCGCGGGCATCAAGCAACAGCAAGCTCGCCGAGTTCAGCACTACCGAGATCAACGCCGCCACGGTCGCGCCCCAGGCCAAGCAGAACGCGATCAAGCCGGTCGGCTCCGGCTCGAATCGGTCCACCCAGAGCATTGCCGCGAGCGCCGGCAGCACCGGGATCACCGCGAAACCGAGCCCGACCAGCAGCCCGGCGATCCCGACCGCCTCGCCGATGATCAGCAGCAGGAGCGCGGCAGTGCCGGCCATCAGGACCGCAAGCACGATCGCGAGCAACCACCGCCGTCGCCGCGGCCGCCCGGCCTGCGGCGGCGCCCCGACGCCGAGCAACTGTTCCGGCGTCGGGATCGGCGGCGCGATCGACGGCGTGGTCACGGGCGGATGTTATCGACCGCCCGGCCGAGTCCGGCCGAGCTACTCGATCACTACTCGAAGAATCCGGTCGTCGCCCGCGGCCGGGAACGGATCGCGCGCCCGGTTGTCCAGGTTGCTGGTAGTGACCCAAAGCGAGCCGTCCGGTGCCACCTCGACGGTCCGCAGCCGGCCGTACTCGCGGACGAAGAACGCATCGGGCTCACGGATCCGGTCGCCGTTGAGCGGGATCCGCCACAGCCGGGCACCGCGCAGCCCGGCCATCCAGACCGCACCGTCGGCGATCGCGATCCCGCTGGGGGAGGCCTGGTCGGTTGGCCACTGGGCGAGCGGCGAGACGAAGTCGGGGTTGTCGCTGCGCCCCTCTTCGACCGGCCAGCCGTAGTTCTGCCCGGGCTCGATCAGGTTGAGCTCGTCCCAGGTGTTCTGGCCGAACTCCGCGGCCCACATCCGGCCTTCTGGGTCCCAGGCGATGCCCTGCGGGTTGCGGTGCCCGTACGACCAGACCACGGAGTTGTCGAACGGGTTCCCTGGAGCCGGCCGCCCGTTCGGGGTCATCCGCAGGATCTTCCCGCCCAGCGAGCCGCGATCCTGGGCCAGCGGTGGGTTGCCCGCCTCACCCGCGGTCGCGTAGAGCATGCCGTCCGGCCCGAACGCGATCCGGCCACCGTTGTGGTTACTGCCCTTGGGGATTCCGGTGAAGATCGTCTCCGGAGTACCGAGCCGGCCGTTCTGGTAGCGCATCCGGACGATCCGGTTGTCACCGGCGGCCGTGAAGTAGGCGTACAGCCACCGGTTCTCCTCGAAGTCCGGCGGGATGGCCAGCCCAAGCAGCCCGCCCTCGCCACCCGGCTCGACGCCGGGCACGTCGCCCACCGTGCTGACCTCGCCGCTGGCCGTGACCCGCTTGATCTGCCGGGTGTTCCGTTCGGCGACCAGCGCATCGCCGCTGGGCAGGAAGACCAGGCCCCACGGGATCTGCAGGTTGTCCGCGACCGACCCGGTGACCCGAGGGCGGCCCGGCTGTTCCGGCTCGCTGGTCGTCGGTGTCGGCGTACTCGGCGCGGGCGTCGGGCTGGAAGGGGTTGGGCTCGGCGCCGCGCCGTCGTCACCGTCCGAGCAGCCGGCGAGCAGCAGGCTGGCAGCGGCGAGCAGCCCGACTGTGATCCGGACCGATCGGGTAGTGATCATTTCGGCACCTCGCTGTCTGGAGTTCCTGGCGGCGGTCTTCCGGCACCGACGATGATCAGTACCGGGAGCCGGCCGCCGGCGGTAGCGCGTCGAGCTCGGCCATGTCCTCGGTGGTGAGAACGAGCTCGGTAGCGGCGGAGTTCTCCGTCACGTACTTGGTCCGTTTGGTGCCGGGGATCGGCACCACCTGCGGACCCTGAGCAAGTAGCCAGGCCAGCGCGATCTGGGCCATCGTGGCGCTCCGGCGCTCGGCCACGGCCCGGATCGGCCCTAGCAGGGCCGCGTTGCGCTCGGCGGCCTGGGCGGTGAAGCGCGGGTTGGCGGCCCGGAAGTCGTCCCGGCCGAGCCTTGCCACCTCCACCATCCCGGTCAAGAACCCGCGCCCGAGTGGCGAGAACGCGAGGAAGCCGACGCCGTGCGCCTGGCACCAGGGCAGCACCTCGGCCAACGGGTCGCGGGTCCACAGCGACAGCTCGGACTGCACCGAGCTGACCGGGAACACCGCCTGAGCCCGCTCCAGCTCGGCCACCCCGACCTCGGACAGCCCGAGCGCGCGGACTTTGCTGGCCGAGACCAGCTCGGCCATGGCGCCCCAGGTCTCCTCGATCGGCACCTCGGGATCGACCCGGTGCAGCTGGTAGAGGTCGATCCGGTCGGTCTGCAGCCGTTGCAGGGACAGCTCGCAGGCCTGTTTCACGTACTCCGGCCGGCCGTTGTTCCGGTACCGGTACCAGCCCTCGCCTGGGACCAGGCCGAGCTTGGTCGCAAGCACCACCTCGTCCCGCCGGGCGGCCGAGCCCGAGCCGTTACCGGCACCGTGCAGCGCGCGCCCAACCAGCTCCTCGTTGCGGCCGAAGGCGTAGATGTCGGCGGTGTCGAGCAGCGTGACGCCGAGGTCGATCGCCCGGTGGACAGCCCTGATCGACTCCTCGTCGTCCTGCTCGGCCAGGCCGTACCCGTGCGACATCGGCATGCACCCGAGCCCGATCGCGCCGACCTCGATCCCACCAGAGCCGATCCGCCGCTGCTGCATCCGCGCCGCCTTCCGGACAACACCGTTTTCGGAGCAACCTACGCTCCCGGCTCGGCGCGGGTTCCGTCGTATCGGCCAACCGCCGCCGAACCGGCACACCGACCCCGCGGACCGTCCTGCCGGCGCGCCGACGGGTGATGGATTTCGCGACTGTACGGCAATCTTCGGGCAGGAACGGGAATCGACGGCGACCACGTGGATGCCCGTTCGGGCAGGAACGGGAATCGACGGTCCACCACGAGGATCCCCGTTCGCGTCCGAACGGGGATCGACGGTCGACCAAGAGGATGCCCGTTCGCACCCGAACGGGGATCGACGGTCGACCACGAGGATCCCCGTACGTTCTGGAAACAATGACCCGCTCGACCGGTTGGCGTGCACCTCGGCCGGCCCT
>JAKEEW010000708.1 GCA_022616375.1 Sporichthyaceae bacterium | reverse complement strand
GCCGAAGATGGCGATGCCGAGCGCCCCGCCGAACTCGGCGCCGGTTTCCGAGATCGCCGCCGCCGCGCCGGCCCGCTCGGGTGGGGCTGACCCCACGATGAGGTCGGTCGTCAAGGTGAACACCGGCGCGGTGCCGAGCGAGAAGACGACAGAACCGATCACGAAGAACGCCAACCCTGATGCGGCGTCAATTTGGGTGAACATCCCGAAGCCCGCGGCCGCGAGCGCCAGGCCGGCGGCCATGACGACCGCCGGACGAACCCGCCGGACGATCACGGGGGTCAGCATGGAACCGACGACGAACGAGAGGGCCCAGGGCACGGTCCACAGACCGGCCTGCAAGGGCGTCAGCCCGAGCACCAACTGGAGAAACTGCGGCAGGAAGAGAAAGCCGCCGAACAGCGCGAAGATGCTGAGCCCGTACGTCGCCAGGGACGCGCTGAACGCGGGCACCCGGAAGAGCCGGAGGTCGATCAGCGGATCGGCCAGCGTCAACTGCCGGCGCACGAACGCGACGCCGAGGGCCAGGCCAACCAGGATGGACAGCACCGGCAGCCAGGCCAGGCCGTCCTGCGCGATCTGCTTCAGGCCAAAGATCACCGCCAGCACGGCCCCCAGCGACAGGGCGGCGCTGAGCAGGTCCGGCCGTCCCGCCTCGGGGTCACGGAACTCCGGCAGCAGCACCGGCCCGACTGCGAGCAGCAGCACCATCACGGGCACCCCGATCAGGAAGACCGACCCCCACCAGAAGTACTCCAGCAGCACCCCGCCGATCAGGGGGCCGATGGCGCCGCCGACCGAGTAGCTGGTAATCCACACCCCGATCGCGGTCGTGCGCTGCCCTGGGTCGAGGAACATGTTGCGGATCAGGGAGAGGGTCGACGGCGCCAGGGTCGCCCCGGCGAGCCCGAGCAGGGCGCGGGTCGCGATCAGCATCTCGGCGCTGGTGGAGAACGCGGCGATCACCGAGGCGACGCCGAACGCGGCCGCGCCGATCAGCAGCAGCCGGCGGCGGCCGATGCGGTCGCCGAGCGTGCCCATGGTGATCAGCGACCCCGCGACCAGGAACCCGTAGATGTCGATGATCCACAGCAACTGGGCGCTGGTGGGCTGGAGCGCCGCGCTCAGTGCCGGCACGGCCAGGTGCAGCACGGTCAGGTCCATCGAATAGAGCAGGCACGGCAGCGCGATCACCGCCAGCCCGATCCACTCGCGCGCCCCGGCCCGGGGTGCGGGTACGGTGTCGGCGCTTGCGAGTGCTCCGTTCTCCTGAGTGGTGGTCATAGCCCCCTCCAATTGTCGGTTGTCGGTCGAGTGCTCACGTATGCCAGAACCGGATTGGAACACACCGGGGCCCACCGTGGCCCGTGTAGGAATGATCGTGGGGTGCGCAAGCCAACCCCGGTCGGGAGTAGAATTTTCGTTCTAATCGTAGCATGATCCCACAAGTTAGTCAAGTGTTCCGTTGAACAACGCGTCCCCATTTCCAGGCTGGCTGGATCCGCTCGATCGCTCGCTCGATCGCTCGATGACGACCACCGGGATCTCGCGTTTGGTCTTCCTCTGCATGCCCTCGAATCG
>JAKEEW010000707.1 GCA_022616375.1 Sporichthyaceae bacterium | reverse complement strand
GGATCTCGGTGGGCGAGGAAGTGGTGTACACCCTGCGTGCGGTCAGCCATTCGCCGGTGCCGCTGCAGGTGACGGTGGCGCCGTTGAACGGGCTCGAGGTCGTGGCTCGGTCGGAGCGCAGTGAGGTGGCGTTGGGGGGGACGCCTACTCGTACCACGGTGCTCGAGATCCGGCTCCGCGCGGTACGCGTCGGGCGACTGCAGGTGGGTCCGGCCCGGGCGGTGCAGGGCCGCGACACCGTCGAGGCGGCCGCGCTGGAGCTGATCGTGACCGCGAGCCGGGCGGCGATCGCCACGACGGTCAACCCACGGCTGCGCCGACTGCTCGACCGGGCCGCGTCCCCTCCGCGGGGCGACGCCGCGATCGATCTCCTGGTGTCGGCCGACACGGTGGTGGTCGGCCAGCAGGTCGACGTCGTGACCGCCGCGTGGTTTCCCCGCGACCTCCGGCTCCAGCTCCGTCGCCCACCCACCCTCCAACCGCCGGTGATCGACCGCGTCTGGACCTATCCCCAGGCCACCCCCGCCGGCATCGCCGCCACCCGGAACATCTCCGGCCAGTGGTACGATCTCTTCGTGGCCCACCAGGTCGTGTTCCCGCTGGTGCCCGGAACTGTGGGCGTGCCCCGCGCCACCCTCAAGTACAGCACCCCGGTCGCCCTCCAGTTCTTCAGCCAGGAGGAGCGCTTCGCCCTGACCAGCCGGCCGGAGACCCTGGTGGTCCGCCCGCTGCCGGAAGAGGGCCGTCCCGCCGACTTCGCCGGCGCCATCGGGGCCGGACTCAGGTTGAACCGCCGGATCACGCCGCCGTCGGCCCGGGTCGGCGAGGCGGTGGCAGTGGAGCTGGCTCTCACCGGCGAGGGCAACGCCTCGATGTGGCCCGCACCGGAGGCGCGCTGGCCCCCGCCGGCGCGGGCCTATGTCGAGCGGGTGGACGAACAGGTGACCGCGACCGACGGCCGGTTAGGCGGCACCAAGACCTTCCGCTATCTGGTGGTCTCCGATTCGGTCGGAACCATCGGCCTTCCGGCGGTCAGCTATCCCTACTTCGATCTGGCCTCCGGACGGTACGCCGCGGCGACCATCGGGCCGGCCAGTATTCC